>JAYRUI010000049.1:0-10740 GCA_041919175.1 Rheinheimera sp.
TCAGCATCAAACTGCACATACTGTTCTTCGTCTGAGTTAGGACCGCGGGTAACAGTCCAGGTTGAAGTACCAACAGTTGTATCCAGCTGATCCTGAGTGAAACTCATATCACGGCCATTAATTTTAATTTGATGGCCAGTGGCATCTACATTACCTGACCACTTCACAGCACCAAACTTGTCACCCCACCAGCCATAACCGAAGTTGGCTGTCATTTCGGTGCCGCCTTCAGCTTTGGTTGAACCGGCAACAGCACTTAAAGTGTAACCGTCACCTTTATAGCTACCGTTGAGTTCAAAAGAATCAGAGGTCATTTCGCCCTGACGCGCCCAGTTCTGGAAAAACACTTTTGAAGCACGGCTGTCCGGCGTTTCGCTCACGACACAGACACCAGCGGCGTTAAACTTTTTACAGTTTGACGGGCCATCACCCCAGTCGGTGTCGGTGTTGATATACATGTTTGCGCCCAGGCTGTCTGCACCCAGGGTTAAAGATAAGATATGAGCGCCCAGTTCAATCTGTTCAGTTGGACGGAACTGGAAAGTGGCGTCTAACGCCTGACGCTCTTGTTCCTGCAGGAAACTTGAAGGCTGGATAGAAGAGCGGTTGCCCCAGTCCAGATCGGATTCAGTACCACGGCGTAAATATTCGCGGTCCAGATAAGCGCCAGCCACTAACACACCAAAAGTTTCGTTGTCGTTTTTCCAGCTGTATAAACCAGATACTTCAGGTGCAACGTTTTCGTTCAGGCTGCCGTATTCACCTTTGAGCGACACAAAGGCTGTATTTGCGTCCATATCCATTGGTTTACGGGTTTTGACGATAACAGTACCGCCGATACCGCCTTCTACCAGATTGGCCTGGGAAGATTTATATACTTCCATGCCACCAATCAGCTCTGGTGGTAATAAAGAATAGTTAAATGAACGGTCGATGTTCATTTGGTCATACCAACCGGTTGAAGCCACGTTCTGACCGTTCAGCGTTGTCAGCGTCATCAGTGGATCAGTACCACGGATAGTTACAGAACTGCCCTGGCCGAAGGTACGGCCAACTGTCACGCCCGGGATACGACCCAGCGCCTGACCTACGTCTGAATCCGGTAACTGGCCGATGTCTTCGGCAGAAACAGCGTCAACCACTGCATCAGAAAAACGCTTGGCATTGACTGACTCGCTCAGAGAGCGGCGGATACCACGAACTTCAATCACTTCAACGTTTTGTTCTTTGGCACCAGCGGTTGCAGTAGCAGCTTGCTGAGCCAGGGCTGGCATTGATAATGCTGCTGCTCCCACTACTAAACCGAGCTTAACTGCCAATGCACATTTATTCATTTTAGTGTGCGACATGAGCTTCTCCCATTCCTGTTTTTTTTATCTTGTGCGATGAATTTTTATGTCCTGCAATGACAACGCTGTCATTGAAATTCAACATACACAAAATATTTTTGATTTGCAAACCCCTTTCGTCGAAATTTTAGCCGGATTTTTTCTGCGCCGAACCGCAACTCAGTATAATTCAGGACAGCAAAATCGCAGTTTAAAACTGATCACCGCAGAAAAATTAGAATTAAGTCATTGTTTGAATTGGAATTAACTATTTATTCAGAGAAAGTCTGAAATTCGCTGTCTATTTTTTGATAAATAAACAATTGCCGTTTAGACAAAAAAGATGTATCCATTTACTCAATTTTAGTTACAAATTGACCACCGCTGTCATTTGTAGTGAGCGTAACTGGCGAAGACCATGATAACAGCAGTATTTTCAGCCAATTACACTCGGGCATTAAGCCGCTTATTTTGCTTAGGGTAAAGCGATGAAAATAACCATAAATGATGTAGCCAAACTGGCTGGTGTTTCTATCAAAACAGTGTCCAGGGTGATGAACAACGAACCTTCGGTGAAACAGGCCACGCTGGATAAAGTCAGTGCTGCTATTGCACAGCTGAACTATCAGCCTAATGCGGCTGCACGGAATCTGGCCAGCACCCGCTCTTACAGCATCGGCTATATCTACGACAACCCAAACGCCTATTATGTGATTGATATGCAAAAAGGTTTGTTGGAGGCTTGCCGCAAACACGGTTATGAGTTGCTTATTCACCCTACCAATGCCAAGTCGGCCAATATAGTGCAGGAAGTGATTGATTTGGTTCAGCATGCCCGGCTGGCCGGTTTAGTGTTAACCCCGCCCTTTTCTGAAATGCCGGAAATTGCCGAAGCACTGGAAAACATTGGCGTCGATTTTGTGCGGATCATCTCAGGCTCTACCCCATCGCCAAAACTGACCAACTGTGTGCTGGTCGACGACTTTACCGCCGCCTTTAAAATTACCAATCACTTATTGGAATTAGGCCACACCGACATCGCCTTTTTATGCGGTGACGAAGAGCACAGCTCCAGTGGTGAACGCCTGGCCGGTTTTAAAGCGGCTTTAACCAAAAGAGGCATCACGCCGAACGCCAAGTATGTGGTGCCAGGCAGTTATTCGTTTGAATCCGGTGTCAAAGGCGCAAAGTATTTATTGGAACTGCCGCATAAACCCACTGCAATTTTTGCCTGTAACGACGAAATTGCCGCTGGTGCTTTATTTAGTGCCCGTTTATCGCAGGTGGAAATTCCGCAGCAGCTGTCTATTGTTGGTTTTGAAAACAGCCCCTTCTCGCGGCAAACCTGGCCACCACTCACCACGGCACACCAGCCCAACAGCACCATCGCCATGCAGGCGGCAGAGTTGTTGTTCCGCCGCAGCCGACCGGGTCAGCAACAAGGTTTGGCCGCTGAACAGCCGGTATTTATTCCTGAGCTGCTGGTGCGTGATTCCACCGGCGCCTGCCCGGCCTGAGTCAGCATATTCACCGACTTTAACCGCGCCAACTTTCACCGCGCAGCCGTTTGCAGCAGATAAAAAAAGCCCTGATCTTCAATCAGGGCTTTTTGTTTTTTTCATTTCAGTGCCGAACTATTAAGGCGAAACCGCCTGCATCATCATAGCCGCAATGTAAGCGCCATAAGTACCCAGCGCATAACCTAATACCGCCAGCAGCACGCCAACAGGCGCCAGCGAAGGGTGGAACGCTGAAGCCACCACAGGGGCCGAAGCTGCACCGCCGATATTGGCCTGACTGCCCACCGCCATAAAAAATACCGGCGCTTTAATTAAACGGGTCACCAGCAATAACAAACCGGCGTGGATACTGATCCAGACAATGCCCACCAGGAACATCACCGGATAATCCATCACAGCGGTCACGTCCATATGCATACCAATGGTGGCCACCAAAATATAAATAAACACCGAACCTACTTTAGAAGCACCCACAGCCTCCAGCTCACGTACTCTGGTCATCGACAACAATAAGCCGATGGTGGTGGCAATCACCACTAACCAGAAAAAGCTGCTGGTTAAGCTGTACATCGCAAGCTCTGGCGCATGGGTCTGAATCAATGGCGCAATCCAGTTGGCCAGCAAATGGGAGAAGCCGGCAGCACCAAAACCTATGGCCACCAGGCGCATTAGATCGCTGGTGGTCGGGTTTTTGGAGTTTTCCGCCTGATATTTTTCAATTTTTGCTTTAAGAACCTCAATACCTGAGGTGTCGGCACCATTGGCTTTATCCAGCCGCGCTGCATTGGCGGCCATCCATAACAACACTGCAGTCCAGATATTGGCGACCAGCACGTCGACAGTGATCATCACCGAAAAAATATCACCACCAACCCCAAATACTTCTTTCATGGCCGCCTGGTTGGCGCTGCCGCCAATCCAGCTACCGGCCACAGTCGACATACCACGCCAGGCGGCATTGGCACCGTCGCCACCCAGTTGTTCCGGGAAAAACTGGCCTACGGTAAAGAGTGCGATAGGCGCGCCAATCACCACACCAACAGTCCCTGTTAAAAACAGAATCAGCGCCTTAGGGCCAAGACCAATAATGGCTTTAAAATCAATGCTTAAAGTTAAAAGCACCAAACAAACCGGCAGCAAATAACGCGATGCCATTTTGTATAGCTCAGACTTTTCGCCATCAATAATGCCAAAACTGTTAAATAACGCCGGAATGAAATAACACAGCAAAATAGAAGGCACATAACGGTAAAACTTCTGCCAACCCGGATTGCTGCTATGACTGGTATGAAACACAAAACCGAGGATCAAGGCTAATAAGCCAAGCACCACGGCATCATTGGTAATTAAAGCGGTTGATTCTGACATCAGAATATCCCCAGGAACTAATTGGTTGATTCAGGTTTCAGGCAAAGCGGTAAAACTTAACACCTACTTCAATAATAATGCTGAAGTGATGGTTAAAGCAGTTTTTAGCCCGCTGAACTGCAGTGGAAACCGAAGAACTATTTTTCGCGTTTGCCTGCAATCTAGCATAGATATTGGCATCGGCAAAGCAGGCCTATGGTTTTGGCCGGTCAGAGGTTATTTTTTGTCGATAACTGATGAAATGCACAACTAACTTTGGATAAAACCAGCAGATCCAGCGGTTATTTTGGATCGGCCGCTTAAAAATACACCAGAGCAGATTTTGTGATAAAGCAAAGAGCCGGCAAGTGGCCGGCTCTTTGTTACTGACGACAGCGACTACTTCAATCAGCCTTAGAACTGATAACTCACCCCCAGGCGGTAATTCACCGGCGCACCGTAATAAGCCTGCGCCCAATACAGGCTATTCAGGTACTTTTCATCAGTCAGGTTGTCGGCGTTCAGCTGAATTTGCCATTGGCTGTTGATGTCATAACTTGCCATCAGGCCCAATACACCATAAGCATCCTGCCGGGTCACAATATCCTGACCGGCATTGGCATAAATGGCAGCAACTTTACCCTGCACTCTGGAAATATCATCCTGCCAACGATAGTTCAGACCCAGGTTTAAACCCGGCAGTTGCGGCAACTGATACACGGCAGAAAGTTTCATCGTGCGTTTTGGTGTATAAGCTTCCACCAGCTTGTCACCGTCGATATCCAGCTGCACAAAAGAGGCAGACAGTTGCAGCTGCTCTGTCACAGCCCCTGTCAGTTCCAGCTCCACACCACGGCTGTTAATTTCTTCGGCTGTTTTGTAGGCTTTAAATAAACCGGCAACAGGGTCAACAATGTCTTTATCAAACACCGCCATATTTTGTTGTTTGATGTCAAAAACAGCCAAAGACAACAGCGCTTTCTCGTCAAACAAACTCGATTTCAGGCCAAACTCCACAGTGCTGCCTTCCACTGCTTTTAACAATTTGCGGTTGGCATCCCGTTCATTTTGCGGCAAGAAAATAGCGGTATGGCTGCTGTACAGGCTGATTTGTGGGGTTAACTCATACACAGCACCAATATAGGGCACAGCGCCTTTGTCTTCAGTGCCCTGGTCAACACCATAAGATAAACCTGTGACTTCCGCCTTGATCCAACGCGCGCCTGTAATAAGTTTCAGGCTATCAGCCAAGTCCCAGCGCACAGCGCTATACACAGATTGCTGCTTGGCATTGACGCCACTGCCGGCTTTACCGTCTTTAAACACTGGTTTGGCGGCTTTGCCATTCCAGGCGTTTGGGGCCGGCATGGCAGGGAAACCCAAGCCTGTGCTGAAATCATATAAAGAAACATCAGTGTAATCGCGGTCGCTGATATTTAAACCAGCCACCAGCTCATGTTGCCGACCGGCCAGATCAAATTTACCTTTGAGGTATAAATCACCCAACTGGGTTTGTTCTTCTTTGCCGTAAAAGCTGCCATAACCCGTCAAGCCAAGGCCGGTTACAGGGTCAACCCCATTGGCGCCACTAACGTACACGTAAAACAAATCACCTTGCTGATCAATGTCCATCAGCTGATAGCTGCTGATCAAAGCCCAGTTGTCATTCAGCTTGTGCTGCAGTTCAACAAAAGAGCGGTGATCTTTCACCTGCCAATAAGACCAATCCGCAGAAGTGCTGGCAGCAGTGTCATACGCAATAGCTTCGCCATTGCCATAAAACAGATTGAGCGCGCCCCACATGCCGCCCTTGCCTTCACTGTGCTGGCCACTATGACCAAACACCAGGCTGGTGCTGTCAGTCAGTTCGGCGTCTACCACCACATAACCTAAGGTTTTGTCGTGAGAATACCGGTCCAGATAAGAGTTTTTATCCTGTTTTACTGCAACTGCGCGCGCCGCTAAACCTTCGCCCAGTTCACCCTGCACATCAGCGTCCAGCCGCTTGTCTTGCCAGGAGCCATAACTGAATTTGGTATTGGCCGCAAATTCAGCGGCTGGTCTTTTACGCACCATATTGACAGTGGCCGACGGATTGCCCACGCCCGACATTAAGCCGTTCGCACCGCGCACTACTTCTACTTGCTGATAAATTGCTGTGTCTAAGTCACCTTCAATACCACCGCCGGTAAAAGGCAAACCTAAACCGTCTACCTGAAAATTGGTAATGTCAAAACCACGGGCTTTGTAATAAGTACGGTCGGTTTCAATGCGCTCCACACTGACACCAGTGGCTTGATCTAACGCCAGATTAATATTCGACAAGGCAAAATCGTTCAGCTGCTCTGTGCTGATAATGCTGATAGCCTGTGGGGTTTCTTTCAGGCTTAAATCCAGTTTGGTGGCGCTGCTGTTTTCTTCAATCAGATAACCCTGACTGGCACGGCTGCCGGTCACTTCAATACGCTCAACCTGCGTTGCGGCATCTGCCGCCGACTCTGCCAGCGCAGCGCCACTGAATAACAACGGAGATAATAAAAATAACGATGGAACCCGGGTGAAATTAGACATCTGTCAGCCTGCTTAATGTTACAAATAAGAATTATTATCACATGCAATTTTGCTAAAGATGAATCAGTATTTTTTAAAATAAACACAAGGCATTGATTATAAACAATATTTATTTACCCATTAACGGTCTGTAAATAACAATCGATCTCATGCGTATTTGAGATTTATTTTTATTTGCAGTAAAGTGCGGCTGATATGGCCAATTGCAGCCTGCCAGGCTGGCACCAAAGCACAGTGTTTAATGGAGAATTTTGATGAAACTCAACCAGCGTTTTTGGTTTTTATTGCACGGTTGGTGCTCCTTACCTGTTTGGTTAATTTTTACTGCCGTTTGTCTGACCGGCACTATTGCCGTGGTCAGCCACGAACTCACCTGGCTAACCAACCCTAATGCCAGAGCAGCTAACCCGGACAATTTACCGGCCCGCCCTATTGCCGAGCTGGTGGCGGCGGTGCAACAACAAGAACCTAAAGCTGCTGTCACTTCCGTGATGGTGCTGGAACCTTATCTGGTGACCGCAGTGGTGTTTTCCACCGACAAACTTCCGTCTGCCATTGCTTATGTCAATCCTTACACTGCCCAGGTACAGGAAATTAACCCTGGTATTAATTTCATTAGTTTTATGCGGGCTTTGCATGGCTGGTTATTGTTCCCCTGGCAACAAAGTTACAGTGTGGGTTATTACCTGGTCAGCGCCATGGCGCTGTTGATGTTGGGTGCAGTGATCACAGGCATGGTGATCTACAAGAAATTCTGGCTGGCGTTTTTAAGCCCAAAACTGCGGTTTAATCAGGGTCGTAAAACGCTGTTGGCCGATTTACACCGTTTAGCCGGTGTCTGGTCGATTTGGTTTTTAGTGTTAATGAGTCTGACCGGCCTCTGGTATTTAATCCAGGCCGCGCTTTGGCATAACGATGTGGCTTTTTATTATGAAGTGGAGCCGCTCACCACAGCCCAGGTGCCAGCCATTAGCGAAAACGGCGCAGCGCCAGCCATGATCCCGCTGGCCAAAGCCATGCAAAACGCCCAACGTTTTTTGCCCGAGCTCAAACCTGCTTTTGTACAAATGCCGGAGCATAACCGCGATTATTACCGCATCTCAGGTTATGGCGATTCGGTGTTTTATGATCAGTATTCTTACACCGTCTGGGTCAACCCATGGAATGGTGATATTGCCGACAGCAGAGTGCCGGCACAGATGGCCGCGCTGGAAACCGTGATGTCGATTGCCGACCCGCTGCATTATGGCACTCTTGGCGGTTTATGGACCAAAATTATCTGGTTATTGTTTGGCCTGCTGGTCAGCGGTATGGCCATTACCGGTTTTATGATTTGGGGCAGCCGCACTATCAGAGCAAGCCGGGCCAGCAACGCCGAAATATCAGCCGAAAACACCGCGAAACCGGCCGTCACATCGTCCACAGAAACCCCGGCCACCACTTTAAATAAGGCTGCGTTATGAGTCGTCGCAACAATACTTTTTGGCAAAAAAACAAATTTAAACTCAGTGGCCTGGTGCTTATTTTACCTTTTTGGTTTTTATACCAGTCTTTAACACCGGTATTTCCACCCGCTTTGCCCAAAGCAACAGTGGGGCCATTTGAAATTACCCCAAGCCCGCTGACCGAAGACGGCGCTTATTTGCATCATGGCGAATGGGTGAAAGATTATTACCTGCAACTCTGCGCTGGTTGTGTTGAAAAAATCCGCCAGGGTTTTTTAGTGGTCAGTAAGGAAGCACCGGATTTTCAACAGCTGAGCCAGGGCCATAGCAGCGTGTTACACGGCACTGTGCATGGCCTGCATGTGCATGCCAGCACACCGGAACAACTTCAGGGTGGCGAAAAACTCTGGTTATTACTGGAAGACTGGCAAGGCAAGCGCTACCAACATCATTGGCAGTTGTAAGCTGTTGAAAAAAGCAGTTGCAGTGAGCACTGCGCCATCTGCAAAAACGCTGTCAGGCTACAACATCAGCCGGTAACCCACGCCGGCTTCGGTTTTTAAATATTTGGGCTCTGTTGGGTCGTCGCCAAGCTTTTGCCGTAAATGGCTAATCACAATGCGTAAATAATGGCTGTCATGGCCATGGCTTGGCCCCCAGATCTGTTCCAGCAACTGTTTTTGCGTAATGACACACTGGCGGTGTTGCGCCAGGCTCGCCAACACCGCATATTCTTTCGGTGTTAACTCCACCGGCTGGTTATTGCAACACACCAGCCGTCTGGCTAAATCAATTTGTAAATAACCATCATCCAGCAGCACCGGGCTTTTATCCGGCAGCCGGTCACGCAATTGGGCCCGCACCCGCGCCAACAGCTCTTCCACGCTAAAAGGTTTAGTCACATAATCCTGCGCGCCTAAATCCAAAGCTTTTATTTTGTCGGAATCCCCATGGCGTACCGACAGCACTATCACTGGTACTTTGGAAAAACTGCGCAGCTCCTTTAATAAATCCAGACCATCGCCATCCGGCAAGCCTAAATCCAGCACCAGTAAATCGGGTTGCTGACGCACCAAAGCCGCCAGACCAGACTGCACGGATTCGGCTTCTGTTACCTCATAACCGACACTTTTTAATGCAATACGCAACATTTTGCGGATTTGCATTTCATCATCAACAACCAGAATTCGGGCAGACAAAAATTAAGCTCCTGCTTGGGGTTCGGGCAACGGCAATTCCACAATAAAACGTGAACCTGTGCCAACACGGGCTGAAGTGGCTTTGACTGTGCCACCATGTGCGCCAATCATGCCACGGCAAATCGCCAGTCCCATGCCGGTATTGTGCCTTTTACTGTCGCCATCGGCCACCACATAAAACATATCAAACACTTTTTCCCGAAGCTCAGCCGGAATACCAGGGCCGCTGTCTTCAATTTCAATGCGGCATTTGTGGCCTTGCTGACTGACCCACACCCGGACCGCTTCGTCATCCGGGCTGTATTTGGCGGCATTTTCCAGAATATTAAACAGTCCTTGCTCCAGCAAAGCGGCATGGGCATACAACAAAGGTAAGTCCGGCTCCGCTTCGTATTCCACCTCAACTTGCGGGAAAAAACGTTTTAACCTTTGTTTGGCGCTGCCAATAATATCGGCAACAGACACCCAATCACGCTCCAGTTTTAACGTGCCGTGGCCTAACCGCGTCATATCCAGCAGGTTCTGGATATATCTGTCCAGCCGCTGGCTTTCCAGCAAAATGGTACTGAGCAACTCGTTGCGATCTTCTTTCGATAACTGCTGATCCAGCACCTGCAAACTTTCGGCAGAGCCCATCATCGCCGCCAGCGGCGAACGTAAATCGTGTGAAACCGACGACAACAAGGCCGAGCGCAATTGTTCCATTTCTGCTTTCAGTTTGGAACTTTCCAGCTCAGCATTCAGGCTGATCCGCAGCCAGACACTGACCGCTTGCTGGCTTAAAGTGGCAATTAAGTCGCGATCATCTGGCCTTATCACTTGTTGGCTGGCCGGAAACTGCAACAACAATACCGCCACTGTTTTGCCATCGGCCAATAACGGCATGGCGGTCCATTGACTGGCGTTCAGCGTGTCGCTAAAACGCCCGGCCGTTTGCTGATGCCTTCTGCACCAGTCAATCATCGCCTGATCCAGCGCCAGCAGCGGCTGATAAAGCGCCGGGATCAATTGCTGCGGGCTCTCCGCGCCAGCCTGATGGCCAGCCACCACATACACAGGGCAACGCAGCGCCTGGGTTAACTGCGTCGCCAGAATCAACCACAACTGTTCTGTCTGATTAATGACGGTCAGTTGCTGGGCAAAATCACGTTGTAATTCGGAATAACGGTTGGCTTCTTTGAGTAATAACAATTGCCGGCGAATACGCGAAGCTGCTGGGCCGCAGGTCATGCCAATCACCAGCATAAAAATCAAAGTGGCCACATCGTCATTTTTATTGACGTAGAAGGAAAAATAAGGGGCAGTCAGGAAAAAATTAAAACTAAAAAAC
>JAYRUI010000050.1:0-10698 GCA_041919175.1 Rheinheimera sp.
CTTTCATGTAGCCTTTTTCGATGGCAAAAATCGACACGCCCATATCAGCGACGCCCATTGGTGCGTACTGTAACTGCTTCATCAGTTCAGTTACTTTCTGACCATGGTCTAACTGCGCACGGGTCGCGTCGTCCAGGTCTGAAGCAAACTGAGCAAATGCCGCCAGTTCAGAGAACTGAGCTAATGCCAGACGGATACCACCACCAAGCTTTTTGATGATTTTGGTTTGAGCAGCACCACCAACACGGGATACCGAAATACCAGCGTTTACTGCTGGACGGATACCGGCGTTGAACAGGTTAGATTCTAAGAAGATCTGACCGTCTGTGATTGAAATCACGTTGGTTGGTACGAATGCAGAAACGTCACCGCCCTGGGTTTCAATGATTGGCAGAGCGGTTAAAGAACCGGTTTTACCTTTCACTGCGCCATTGGTTAAACGCTCAACATAGTGCTCGTTTACACGAGATGCACGCTCTAACAGACGGCTGTGTAAATAGAATACGTCGCCTGGGTAAGCTTCACGTCCTGGTGGACGGCGTAACAACAGAGAGATTTGACGGTAAGCAACAGCTTGTTTTGACAAGTCATCGTATACGATCAGTGCATCTTCACCGAGGTCACGGAAGTATTCACCCATGGTACAGCCAGAGTATGGCGCCAGGAATTGCAGGGCAGCAGCTTCAGAAGCAGAAGCAACAACCACGATAGTGTGTGCTAATGCGCCGTGCTCTTCCAGCTTACGTACTACGTTGGCAATGGTCGAAGCTTTCTGACCGATACAAACGTAAATACATTTCACGCCAGAAGTTTTCTGGTTGATGATGGCGTCGATGGCCAGTGCTGTTTTACCAGTCTGACGGTCACCGATGATCAGCTCACGCTGGCCACGGCCGATTGGAATCATCGCGTCCACAGATTTGTAACCGGTTTGCATTGGCTGATCTACCGATTGACGGTCGATAACGCCTGGTGCAATTTTTTCTACCGGAGCAAATGCAGTGGCTGCGATTGGGCCTTTGCCGTCGATTGGTTCACCTAAAGTGTTCACCACACGACCTAACAGGGCTGGACCTACCGGCACTTCTAAAATACGGCCAGTGGCTTTTACTTTGATACCTTCACGCAGGTCCGCATATGGACCCATTACTACGGCACCTACAGAGCTGCGCTCTAAGTTCAGTGCGATAGCGTAACGGTTACCAGGAAGCTCGATCATCTCACCTTGCATACAGTCAGCAAGGCCATTGATACGGATGATACCATCGGTAACAGACACGATAGTACCTTCGTTACGAGCTTCACTGACAACTTCAAACTGAGCAATACGTTGTTTGATCAGTTCAGAGATTTCAGTGGAATTCAGTTGCATGCTCTAATCCCCAATTATGACTGCAGCGCAGTGGCTAAACGGTCTAACTTACCGCGAACTGAGCCATCAATAACCATATCACCGGCTTTGATTAACATACCACCGACAACAGTCGGGTCTACGCTACAGTTCAACTTAACATTGCGTGCTAAACGCTGTGATAAAGCTGTTGCCAGCTTTTCCTGTTGTGCTGCATTCAGAGCTGTGGCAGAAACAACATCAACTGTTGCTTCTTTTTCATACTCAGCTTTTAACAGCAGGAAAGCTTCCAATACAGCAGGCAACGCCAATAAACGTTTGTTTTCAGCCATCACTTTAATTAAGTTCTGGCCTTGTTCATTGAGTTGCGCACCACATACCTGGATAAAAAACTCGGCTTGTGCTTCTGCACCAGCGTTGCTTTGTAAGCGCTCGGCAACAACAGCGTTATTTGCTACTTCAGCAGCAAAAAACAGCATATCGGCCCAGGCAGCCAAAGCGTTTTGTTCAACAGCAAAGTCAAACGCCGCTTTGGCATAAGGACGAGCTACATTCGTCAAATCAGACATGGCTCTTCCTCTTACAGTTCAGCTACCAGTTCTTCCAGGATGTCGCTGTGAGCAGCTTCATCAATTTCACGTTGAAGAATACGTTCGGCGCCAGCTACTGCTAAAGCAGCAACTTGCTTACGTAAATCTTCTTTCGCACGGATGCGTTCAGCGTCGACTTCAGCTTTAGCCTGAGCCAGGATTTTTTCCCGCTCTGCCTGTGCTTTCACCGCGGCTTCTTCAATAATCTGCGCTTCGCGTTTTTTGGCCTGGTCAATCAGAGCAGCGCCCTGAGCTTTGGCTTCAATCAGCTGTTTTTTTGCATTCTCTTGCGCTAAACGCAGGTCCTGTTCGGCGCGATCACTCGCGGCCAGGCCATCTGCAATTTTTTGCTGGCGAGTTTCAATGGCGCCGATAATTGGTGGCCATACCCATTTCATACAGGCAATGACAAACACCAAAAACGCGATTAACTCACCAATGAGAGTGGCGTTAATATTCACGAACGCTTCTCCTTAATTACAAAAAGTAAATGTTCTGTTGGCTGCCAATTAGATAGCGAACAGCATGTACAGACCGATAGCAACACCGATCATCGCGATGGCGTCGATTAAACCTGCAACGATAAACATTTTACCTTGTAAAGAAGGAGCTAATTCTGGTTGACGTGCAGCAGACTCCAGGAATTTACCACCTAAAGTACCGAAACCAATTGCAGTACCTAAAGCACCGAAACCGATTAACAGAGCTACAGCGATGTATTTTAAACCTAATACCATTTCCATGATTTTCTCCGAGTTTCTAAAGTTAAAGTTAAAGTTAAAACGAAATCGATATTAATGATGCTCGTGCGCCATACTCAGGTATACCACTGTTAACACCATGAAAATAAAGGCTTGCAGTGTAATAACCAGAATGTGGAACATCGCCCATGGGAAGTGCAGTGGTAACTGCCATACGCCCAGCAGAGCAATCAGAATGAAGATCAGTTCACCGGCATACAGGTTTCCGAATAACCGCAGCGCCAGTGACAGTGGTTTGGCTAACAACGCAACCACTTCCAGAATAAAGTTGAACCAGTATAACCAAGGGGTGTTAAACGGCTGAGTAGTCAGTTCTTTAATAAAACCGCCAATGCCTTTAATTTTGATTGAATAACCAATCATCAGAATGAACACACCTATCGCCAAAGCGAAGGTCATGTTTAAGTCTGTGGTTGGTACAATTTTCATATAAACATGTGCCGGATCATAACCCATAGCACCACCAATCAATTGGGCAGTGTAAGGAATGAAATCAACCGGAATTAAATCCAGCAAGTTCATCAGGAATACCCAAACAAAGATAGTCAGGGCTAAAGGCGCAATCACATCGCTTTTGCCATGAAAGGTACCTTTGACGGTATCATTGATAAATTCCACAACCATTTCAACGGCACATTGCCATTTGGTCGGGACACCGGCATTGGCTTTTTTTGCCACTGCACGGAAGGAGAACAGGAACACAAGTCCCATAAGAATTGACCAGCCTAAAGTATCAACATGCCAGGTCCAAAAACCTTCGCCGACACTCCAGTTGGTCAAGTGGTGGGTAATATACTCTTTGCTTGTAAGCTCAGCACCAGATGCCATCGTTAGTCCCAATTATCGTAGTTAATCAAAATCGGTAAAAACACTTGTAATATCAACGCGAACACCAGTCCGCAAAAGAATAGCCAGTTGACTATTACAAGGTGTTTAAGCACTGCCATCACCAGCAATGCCATCAATAAAAATTTGAAGGTTTCGCCGCGGTAAATGGACTTCAGAATCAGTTGCAGCTGATCAGTCCCGCGAAAACGAAACACATACCACGTAAACACACAATGGGGCAAAACTACACATAACGCGCCATACAGGGCAGATTTAGCGCCTAAGGCCCCAAAAGCCATATAAACGCCTGCTGCAATTAACAATGCAGCAACAACCTGCCAGATAAAAGTCTTAAAAATCAGTCTGAAGCGCTGTTTTGTTGTGGTTAAAGTCAACGAATACCACCTGTAGAATGCTCAAACTACAGCGCAAAAAACTCGCGCAAGTATACTTAACTGCCTTATTTTTGCAACCAAAAGCGGCGCTAAGGCTTGATTTGTCGGTATTTTAGTAACCCAACTGCTTAGTTTTCAGCCGAGGCCAGACCAAGCTTTTCTAAAATGCCATCCAGTTCGTTCAGGTTGCTATACCCGATCACCAGTTCGCCTTTGCCTTTTTTGCTGTAACTAATACTGACCGGCGCGGCAAAACGTTCACTTAAACGTTGTTCAAGGGCAGCAACATCCGGATCTTTTACCTTTGGTTGCACTTCGGGTGTTGGTTCCAGCAGGCGACGCACCAGGTTTTCGGTTTCACGCACTGTCAGCTGTTTAGCGGCAATAACACGGCCGGCGTCAGACTGTTGCTGATCGGTTAAAGCCAGCAAAGCACGGGCATGACCCATTTCAATGTCGCCATGTTCCAGCAAGGTTTTTACATCATCAGCAAGCTGGTTCAGACGCAGCAAATTGGTGACTGTAGTGCGGGATTTACCAACAGCATCAGCGACTTGCTGATGGGTTAATTCAAATTCAGTGAGTAAACGTTGCAAAGCAACAGCTTCTTCCATGGCATTGAGATCTTCCCGCTGAATATTTTCAATCAGCGCAATAGCAACTGCGGCTTCGTCCGGTACGTTTTTGATAATACAAGGCACTTCGGCAAGGCCGGCAATTTGCGAAGCACGCCAGCGTCTTTCACCGGCGATAATTTCATAAGATTCTTCTGCAAGTTCCCGCACAACGATTGGCTGGATAATACCCTGAGCACGGATAGAGCTGGCTAAATCATCCAGCGCTTCCTGCGACATATCTTTACGCGGCTGATATTTTCCCGGTTTTAACCATTCGATCGGTAGCTTTTGTAATTCATGTGGATGACTTTCAGCCTGGACTACATCGGCCTCCTGCACCTGCGGATTTGGTCGCCCTGAGGTTAACAAAGCATCCAGACCACGTCCTAAACCACGTTTTTTTACCGACATTGCGCCTTAATTCCTTAAAAATTTCAGACAGAAGCTGCTGTTTTTACTTGTTTTTTATCCGAACGCCGCAAAATCTCACCTGCCAGTGCCAGGTAAGCTTTTGCGCCTGTTGAGCTTTTGTCGTAATACATCACCGGGGTACCAAAACTTGGCGCTTCGGCCAGACGAACATTACGTGGGATCACTGCACGATACACTTTTTCGCCAAAATGCCGTTTTAACTGCTCAGAAACATCGTTGGCCAAACGGTTGCGCGGGTCGTACATGGTGCGCAAAATGCCTTCGATTTTCAGATCGGCATTCACCACAGCGGCCAGTTTATTGATGGTTTCCACCAAAGCGGTTAAGCCTTCCAGCGCATAATATTCACACTGCATTGGCACTAATACTGAATCCGCAGCCGCCATCGCATTTACCGTCAGCATGTTCAGAGAAGGCGGACAATCAATAAAAATAAAATCGTATTGGTCGCGGTAGTTTTTCAGGGCATTACGCAGTCGCAATTCACGGGCAAATACATCTAATAAACGCACTTCAGCTGCGGTTACATCTGAGTTGGCAGCCACCAGGTGATAACCACCTGCTGTTTCTTTCACGACCACTTCTGATAAAGGTTTTTCATCAACCAGTAATTCATAGGCAGTGGCCGGTACTTCGTATTTATCTACACCACTGCCCATAGTGGCATTGCCCTGCGGGTCTAAATCAATCAGTAATACTTTACGTTTGGTTGCCGCCATCGAAGCGGCCAGATTGACTGCGGTTGTGGTTTTACCAACACCACCTTTCTGATTCGCAATAGCGATGATTTTTCCCACAGCATTCCCTCGAAAAAAGAATCAGGTTGGCACTTTTTCCACGATAACCAAAAAGCGCTGACCGGTCAGTTCAGGTACTAATAAAGTCTCGTTGGCGACAACTTTAACAAAATCCGGCAAAGCTGCAATTTCTTCTGCGGCCTGAGCACCTTTCATGGCGAGAAATTGGCCATCGGCTGCCGGCAAATGTGCACACCAGCCGATCATATCACTTAACGAAGCAAAAGCACGACTGAGTACCACGTCATAGCCAGGATCTGGTTGATGCTCTTCAACACGGCTTTGTAAAGGCGTGACGTTTTTTAGCCCGAGCTGTAATTTCACCTGATTTAAAAAGCGGATCCTTTTGCCAAGACTGTCGAGCAAGGTAAATTCTTTATCAGGAAAACAAATGGCCAGCGGAATACCAGGTAAACCAGGGCCGGTACCGACATCAATAATGCGCTGCCCTTTGATAAAAGGTGCGACCGCAAGGCTGTCCATAATATGTTTGACCAGCATTTCCATTGGGTCGCGCACTGATGTCAGGTTGTAAGCACTGTTCCATTTATCCAGCAACTGGACGTACTGTACCAGCTGTTGCAACTGTTGTTCTGACAATTGCAGACTGGTTTGTGCCACCAGTTGACGTAATTTTTCTAACATCTAAACACAACCTTAAGCAGATTTACGCAACAAACCCTGTTTTTTCAGGAATACCAACAACAATGAAATTGCCGCTGGTGTAATACCGGAAATACGTGATGCCTGACCAACAGTTTCAGGTTGTGATTGATTCAGTTTGACGATGACTTCGTTGGATAAACCTTTAACAACGCTGTAATCAAACTGCGCAGGCAAACGGGTGCTTTCGTTACGTTCCTGCTTGGCAATCTCGTCCTGCTGCCTGTTGATATAACCTTCGTATTTGATCTGGATTTCAACTTGTTCAGCTGCGGCTGGATCGACAAGAGCGGGGCCGACACCTTCAATTGCCATCAGATCCTGATAATTCACTTCAGGACGGCGGATCAGATCTTCCAGGCTGGCTTCACGGCTTAACGGCGTTTTCAGCAGGGTATTCACTTGAGCCAGCGCAGCATGTTGCGGGTGGATCCAGTTCTGTTTGAGGCGTTGACGTTCAAGTTCAATTTGTTCGATTTTTATGTTGAATGCCGCCCAGCGTGCATCATCAACTAAGCCAAGCTCACGGCCTTTGGCAGTTAAACGTAAATCGGCATTGTCTTCACGCAGCATTAAACGGTATTCAGCACGGCTGGTGAACATACGATAGGGTTCTTTAGTACCCATGGTGGTCAGATCGTCCACCAGTACACCGGTGTAGGCTTGATCGCGGCTTGGTACCCAGGCTTCTTTTTCCTGTACAAAAAGCGCAGCATTTAAGCCCGCCAATAAACCCTGAGCACCGGCTTCTTCATAACCTGTAGTGCCATTAATCTGACCAGCAAAGAATAAACCTTTGATAAATTTGGTTTCTAATGAAGTTTTCAGATCTCTTGGATCAAAAAAGTCATATTCAATAGCATAACCAGGACGGGTAATGTGAGCGTTTTCCAGACCCGGAATTGAATGCACTAAGGCCAGCTGCACATCAAAAGGCAAGCTGGTTGATATACCATTTGGATACAACTCGTGCGTGGTCAAACCTTCAGGTTCAATAAAGATCTGATGTTTGTCTTTATCAGCAAAACGGTTGATCTTGTCTTCAATTGAAGGGCAATAACGTGGCCCAATGCCCTCAATGACGCCTGTGTACATAGGGGACCTGTCTAAACCACCACGGATAATATCGTGAGTTTTTTCATTGGTGTAGGTGATATAACAAGGGATCTGCTGCGGATGATCGCTCACTTTGCCCATAAAAGACATTACAGGTAACGGGGTATCACCGGGTTGCGGCTGCATTTTGCCAAAATCAACACTACGCGCATCGATCCTTGGTGGCGTGCCGGTTTTTAATCTGCCAACTCTGAAAGGCAGCGCTCTTAAACGTTTTGCCAATGCAATGGACGGTGGATCGCCAGCCCTGCCGCCTGAATAGTTCTCCAGACCAATGTGAATTTGTCCACCCAGGAAAGTACCGACAGTAAGCACAACAGTTTTTGCAGTAAATTTGAGACCCATTTGGGTCACAACACCACATACCTGATCCTGTTCAACAATTAAATCATCGCAGGCTTGCTGGAAGATCTGCAGGTTTGGCTGGTTTTCCAGGATGTTGCGGATAGCTGCACGATATAACTGACGATCTGCCTGAGCGCGGGTGGCACGCACTGCCGGGCCTTTAGAACTATTCAGGGTTCTGAATTGGATCCCCGCCAGATCTGTGGCTTTGGCCATTGCACCGCCAAGGGCATCAATTTCTTTTACCAAATGGCCTTTGCCGATACCGCCAATTGCAGGGTTACAGGACATTAAACCTAAGGTTTCTACGTTATGGGTTAACAGCAAAGTTTGCATGCCCATGCGTGCGGCTGCCAATGCAGCTTCGGTACCGGCATGGCCACCACCGACAACGATCACATCATAACTTTGTTGGAACAACATATCTGCCTCTGCAACTTCAAGGATAACGCGAAAAAAGGGCACGTATTGTAACTGGATCGTCGATGAAACGGAACGACTAAAATTCATTCCAGATCCTTATCGATCTCTTAATATATTTAAGGATCTTTAAAGAGATCTTTTTATTATTCTTACTACTAAGCAGGCACTTTTAGGTGGATAACCAATTTTTGCTAAGCCGGATCAAGATCTTACAGAAGATCTAAACTGTGATCTGATCTGGATCTGCACCAATTGAACCTGTGATCAAGTGGTGTTTTTATCCACAGGGTGGTTAGGAATATTTTTAATCAAGAGGATAATACCAGCTTATCTACCTGCTTATACGCAAGTTATGCACTTATATCTATTTTTAATGATAAAACTGTGAATAACTGGGTATAGTCGGATCATAACTCAGATCTCAGCTTTATCACGCTTTTATCAGATTGATATTAAGACTGAGAATGCCTGAGTATAGATACTTGGTTTTGTTGGTTTTTCATTGCTGAAGCCAACATGGAAGTACGTTAGATATCCAGTTTCTGGACAGTGACTTGTGTAGTTGGCGGGCTCTTAAAGCCCGCCTTTTTTTCGGGTAAAACTTAACATGGAGAGTTTTCAGACTCAGGATTTTTATGTCTGACGTTTGACTATTTAACTGTGCTGATTCGTTTGTTAGAGATTGCACGCTTCTATATAAAGAACACTGGTAGGCCATCAGGACAGTTTTTTAATAAATTCGGTTAGCCATGCACAAGCCTGATCTTCCGGTAACTCTGCGGTTAAAACATCTATATTCAAAGCCAGACCCAGTGATCGAGCACCATTTTTTTGCAATAAAGCTTCCATTTTTCGGCCCGCCAGACAAAAAGTATCGTAGCTCGAGTCACCTAAAGTGATCACGGCATAGGAAACTGTGGTAAGATCACTTCGATCTTGTGCTAATTGATCCGCAAAGGGTTGGATATTGTCGGGCAGATCACCCGCACCGTAGGTCGAGGTGATCACTAACCAGATAGCGTTTCTGGTTAGTTGTTCTAATTCGGGTGTCAGATGCAGCCTGACTTCATAACCCGCTTGTACCAGTGTATCAGCTACTTGTTCAGCAGTGTATTCAGCTGCGCCCATTTGGCTGCCCACGAGGATCTCAATCATCTGTCAAAACCTTGTCAGGAAAAATGATTGGCTATACTACTGGAATAAAAACGTGCAAAGCCACGCTTTTTGCACGTTTGGGGTATTTTTACAGCAAAGCAGGCTCTGTAAAACTACAATAGCACAACCACTATCGCCTGCGTGTTATTGAGGTTTATACAATATATGTCTGAGTCCCTGACTTTTTCCCAGCTTGATCTGCCAGATGCAATTTTGCGTGCAGTTACAGAATTGGGTTATGAAACTCCATCGCCAATCCAGGCGGCGGCCATCCCAAAACTGTTAGCGGGAGAAGACTTACTGGGTCAGGCGCAAACCGGTACAGGTAAAACTGCTGCCTTCGCGCTGCCACTGTTAGCCCGGCTTGATCCGGCACAAAACGAACCACAAATTCTGGTATTAGCTCCAACCCGTGAACTGGCGATCCAGGTTGCAGAAGCATTCCAGGCTTATGCCCGCTTTATGCCGGCTTTCCACGTACTGCCTTTATATGGTGGTCAAAGTTATACCAATCAGCTGAAATCATTAAAACGTGGTTCTCAGGTGATCGTTGGTACCCCAGGTCGTATTCTGGATCACTTAGACCGTGGCACTTTGCAGTTAGATAAACTGCGCGCCATAGTGCTGGATGAAGCCGACGAAATGTTGCGGATGGGCTTTATTGATGATGTGCAGACCATTATGGATGCCACACCAGCCGGCCGTCAGGTTGCGATGTTCTCGGCCACTATGCCTTCGCAAATCCGTGCTATTGCACAGAAGCACCTGAAAAACGCCCAGGAAATCAAAATTGAATCAAAAACCAGCACCGTTGAGCGTATTTCTCAGCGTTATGTCATGCTGGATGGCAATCAAAAACTTGATGCTTTAACCCGTGTACTGGAAGGTGAAGAATATGATGCCAGCATCATTTTTGTTCGCACTAAAAGTGCTACCGAGGAAATTGCCGAAAAATTAGGTGCTCGCGGTTATGCTGTAGCTTGCCTCAATGGCGATATGAACCAGGCCAACCGCGAACAAACTATTCGCCGCTTAAAAGCCAGTCAGATTGATATTATTGTGGCAACAGATGTTGCTGCGCGGGGTCTGGACGTTGAACGTATCAGCCTTGTTATCAACTACGACATTCCTTATGACAGCGAAGCTTATGTACACCGTATTGGTCGTACTGGCCGTGCCGGTCGTTTAGGTAAAGCAATTTTGTTTGTGTCACCACGTGAACGTC
>JAYRUI010000051.1:0-10697 GCA_041919175.1 Rheinheimera sp.
GCATTGCTGAGTAAACGGAAAACCGGCTCGCGCACATTGGGGTTTAAATGCACCGGATACACAATATCTGCATCCGGGAACTGTTCAGCAATCGCTTTTAATGCAGCACAGATATTTTCAAAACCAGCACCAAAACTCTCACGGCGATGACCTGTCACCAAAATCAATCGGCGACCATCCTGCCCATAAGGGAATTTACTGGCAAAATCGGCGGTTAATTGCTGATCGGCGTCGATTTTAGCAACCACCTGATGGAGTGCGTCTATCACTGTGTTGCCGGTCACAAACACTTTGACCGGATCAACATTTTCAGACAACAGATTCTGCTCTGAAGTGGCGGTTGGCGCAAAATGCAAAGTGGTAATAGCACCTGTTAAACGACGGTTGGCTTCTTCCGGCCATGGACTATAAATATTGCCGGTACGCAGGCCAGCTTCGACATGGCCTACTGCCGTTTTTTCATAATAACAGGCCAAAGCTGCCGCAAAAGTAGTGCTGGTATCCCCGTGCACCAGAACGATGTCAGGTTGGAACTCGCGCAAAACAGGTTTGATATTTAATAAAATACTGGTGGATACGTCATATAAATCCTGACCAGCTTTCATAATGGCTAAATCATACTCTGGGACAATATGAAACAACTTCAACACCTGGTCGAGCATTTCACGGTGCTGACCTGTCACACAAACACGGCTGTCGATGGCCGGATCTTGTTTTAATAAATTAACCAGCGGCGCCATTTTAATAGCTTCCGGCCGGGTTCCAAACACACTGAGTACCTTTAACATAAGCAGATCCCGTAGCTTAGCCATGAATAGCAACCAGCTTATCAAACCTCGGTTAAAAGTAACAGCATTGTGCTTTGGCAAAACAGTGCTAAACGCTGATCAGACAAGACTTTTTTGCACTGAATGATGCCGGGAAAGTGTCGTAGATTGCATGATAAAAGCGGATATTTTTACGGGGAGATAACAGCAGTAAAAACTGGGATCACAGCGGTTGAGTCAATGCTGACCGCTCATCTTGTGGCGGCGTCGCCGTCAGCCTTGTTGCTGCCGATGCAAATTCAGCAGTAACTCAGCTTCAGCCCTTGGCAATTCACATTCCTGCATAATTTCCTCAAGGCCGGCACCAAGCTGAACCATTTTCACCGCACGGCTATAAAGTTTGGATTCGGGGTCGAACAATTGAATTTTCTGCTGATGCTCAGATAACTGCTCAAGCTCAGCTGCCAGAGTTTGTTGATTCAGCTGGTATTGTTGTATCGCGCGCTCGGCTTTCAGAATACGCTGGCCAACACCAATTACACCACTTCGCAGCTCTTCCACTTCAGCACGGCTGACATTCAGCGACTGCTGCACTTCTTCCAGCCGCTCCTGCAAGAGTGCCTGCTGCTGCTGTTGTAAACGGTGTTGCCAAATAACAACAACGACCAGCAGTATTGCAACTGCCGGTACTATTGCCAAAGTTAACCATTCGATAGGAAAAGACACGGAGGGCCGCTTAGATACTGGTGATTTCGTCCCACTCTTCGTCAGTGAGCAGTTTGTTCAAATCGACCAGGATGAGTAACTCACCATCGCGGTTTGATACACCCTGAATAAACTTGGCGCTTTCATCAGTGCCTACATTTGGTGCAGTATCAATTTCAGAACCGCGCAGATAAACCACTTCAGCCACACTGTCAACCAGAATACCAATCACCTGTTTGTCGGCTTCAATAATCACAATACGGCTATTTTCAGTCACATCTGTAGGTGGCAAACCAAAACGGGAACGGGTGTCAATAACAGTGACCACATTACCGCGCAGGTTAATAATACCAAGTACATAAGTAGGTGAACCCGGTACCGGAGCTATATCGGTGTAGCGCAATACTTCCTGCACCTGCATTACATTAATACCGTAGGTTTCTTCCTGCAGTTTAAAAGTCACCCATTGCAGCACGACATCATTTTGTTCTTTGGTATTGCCTGCTTGCGCCAATAAATTGCTCATGAATCGCTCCTCTCACTTGGTCCGTGCTTAGTCTGAACTGCCTGCGCCCTGCGCGAGCAACGCAACCAAGGCATCCACATCTAACAAAGCACACATATGTTGTTTAATCAATCCGGCTAACCATGGGCGTTTCCCTTCGGTGGCACGCCATTTTACATCGTCTTGCTCTAAGGCTACTGTGTTGATCAAGGATTCACAGGCAATACCCCATGAACTTTTGCCCAGCATAATAACATATTGATAGTTTAGACTTTCTGCCAGTTGTTGGTCATACTTTTCTGGCATAACCCACATAGCGGTATCAACAACGTTTATTTTCTGCTCGCGGTATAACATCACACCTTTATACCAGACAGGCTTGCCGGGCAAAGTATTAATACTGGTGATCTGATGAATGCCACCCAGTTCTTTCAGTGGCAATGCAACCTTGAGCCCGGCCACTTCAAAAAATAATGCCTGAAAGCGGCCGCGCCGGTAATCTTTACCAACCGAAGCTGCAGCCGGAGCTGGCGGTTCTGCTTTTTTCTCAGCAACAGCAGGTACAACAGGTTTTACCGGTGCAACAACCACCTTCGGCTTCACCACCTCGGGCACAACTTTTGTTTCAACTTTGGCATCTACCCTGGTTTTTACCTCAGGTTGTGCCTGCACCGCTGTTTTCTCCGCCACCGGCGTCACTGTCGACAATAACTGATTCAGTTGTTGTTTTTTAACGTCGGCCACAACGGTTTTGACTTCCGGCTCCTGCTCTTCGGTCAGCAGTGCAGCCAGATATGTTCGCATAACCTTATGACTGGCAATGAGATCACTCATGCACGGACTCCGGGCTTAGCTGCAACAAATAGGTCAGCAATGTATTGTAAGCAAAAACACCACGGGATTTAGGTGCGTATACAGGGGGTGGCGTTTGCGCCAGACTGGCATCCCGCATTTTGGTATCTATTGGGATCACCGCAGACCACACCAAATCCTGATATTTTGCTTTGAGCTCTTTGTATGCTTCCAAAGAGGCTTTGGTTCTTTTGTCATACATCGTAGGTACGATAGTAAACTGATAACCTGGCTGATTATTGGTTTGCATCAGTTGCATTGTTGCCAGCATGCGGTCCAAACCTTTGAGCGCCAGAAATTCAGTTTGCACCGGGATCAAGATTCTGTCACAGGCGGCCATCGCATTCACCATCAACACACCTATCACAGGTGGGCAGTCAATCAGCACATAATCATATTCATCGGCGATTTTTGCCAACGCCTTTTTCAGAATCAGCCCCATGCCACCTTTGTCACCCAGGGATCTGTCCAATGTGGCCAGCGCCATAGAAGATGGCAAAATATCCAGATTGTTCATGCCACTTGGGCATAATGACTGCATGATTTCTTCTTTACTGATATTTTTTCCACGGATGAAAATATCATAAACGCTGTTTTCCAGCTCTTCGGCATCAATACCAAAATAATAAGTTAAAGAAGCATGCGGGTCGGTATCGATCAATAAAACCCTGTTGCCACGCTCAGCAAGCAGCGCGCCCAAAGTAACCGTAGTGGTCGTTTTGCCAACGCCACCTTTTTGATTTGCAATAGTCCAAACGACCAATTAATTATTCCCGTTCTTTTTTTCAGTATTGTCTGTCGCCGTTTCCGGCGCAGCAGTGATTCTGATGCCACCATGCGGCAACCTGATGACATGAATAGTGCCATCCTCTGCAGGCAACTTCGTTGCCTGTTGTAAAATTTGTTCCACTTGCTCAGGCGTCGCTTCGGCAGGGATTTGTTGCTGGCTGTTTAATGGCCTGGCTGCAAACTTTGAAATTGCAATCACGACCTTGCGGTTTTCTGCACGTCCTGCTTCTGTGTTGTTGTCAGCAAAAGGAGCAAACTCGCCATATCCTTCCGCCGCAAGCCTTTGTGGCCGGACACCTAAACGTTGCAATTCACGCAAAATTGCCGTCGCCCGCGCCATGGACAATTCCCAGTTTGACGGGAAAATTTCATTGCTCATTGGCTGATTATCGGTGTAACCACGCACTCTGATAATATTGGCGCTTTGGTTCAGAATGCCAACAATCTCTTTTAACAACACTTCAGCTGACGAGGTTTGCACGGCGCTGCCGCTTGGAAACAACAAACCACTATTTAACTGGATCGTCAGCCAATCGTCGTCAGTTTCTACTTTTGCTACGCCTTGCTCAATCAAATTTGCCAGCGATTGGGTCAGCTGCTCCTGCAGCGACACCAGCGGATTGCCAAATTTTGGGTCTTGCTGGGTCATTTGCTCTTTGGCATCTGCCACTATTTCGGGGCCTGTGGCAGTTTCCAGCGAGGTGCCAAATTTCTGATAGTCACTGCGCGGTTTATTGTCAGTCAGCACGTCTGGGCCTTTTACACCGGTTTCCGGTACTGGCGGTTTTTCAAAAACCTGAGACAAAGTGGTTGAGATGGTTTTAAATTTTTCTTCTTTGGCAATGGCAAGTGAATACAACACCACAAAAAGCGCAAACATCAACGTGACATAATCAGCATAAGAAACCAGCCAGCGGTCAAGCGGCTCCTGGTCCATTTGCTGATGACGATCACGATAACGGTACATAACTTCAGCCTATTCGGTATGCAGCAAGTTTACGCTCTATCACCCTCGGGTTTTCACCATTGGCGATAGAGACAACACCTTCAACGATGAGTTCCTGATACAGAGTGCGCTGGATCACCACACTTTTTAATTTGTTTGCGATAGGGATAAACACCAGATTGGCAAAACCAACGCCATAGACAGTAGCGACAAATGCAGTGGCAATACCGCTCCCCAAAAGTTCAGGTTTATCAATATTTTGCATCGCCTGAATTAAGCCAAGCACAGCACCGAGGATACCAATAGTCGGACTATACCCGCCCATAGCTTCATAAATCCGCGCAGAGCGCATCAAACGTTCACGTTCCAGCGTTAATTCTGCATCCAGCACATTTTGCAAAATACCGGGTTCGACTCCATCAACCAGCAAATTCAGCGCATTGTGCAAAAACGGGTCACTTTCCTGTAACGCTTCGGCCTCTAATGATAAAAAACCATTGGTACGGGCTGCTGTGCCCCAGTTAATCAGACGTTCGACAGTCGCATTCAGCGGAACATATTGGGCACGGAATACCCAGGACAACATTTTGATACCCACAGTAAACTGCGGCAGTGGGGTCTGGAACAGCACAGCCCCTAAGGTACCGCCCAAAACAATGACCAACGCCGGAATATCGAGCAAGGTAGATAAATCACCACCATGCAGGGTATAACCACTGGCTATAGCGGCAAGCCCGAGGATCAACCCGGCAACGGACAGTTTATCCATGACCTACTTCCGCCATCACTTTGCTGGCGACATCAGACAGACTAACCTCTACATCCGTTAAACCTGCGCTGGTTACAGCCTGCGGCATACCATAAACAACACAGCTTGCTTCATCCTGCGCCCAGATTTTAGAACCAAATTGTTTCAGCAAACGGCAACCATCCCGACCATCAGAACCCATGCCGGTCAACACAATGGCAAGCACTTTGTCACTAAAGACTTTTGCGGCTGTACCAAAGGTAATATCCACACTGGGTTTAAAGGTAATACGTGGTGAATCATCATCTTTAATACGCAGTTTTGCCTGGCTGTCCGTACCTTCAACCAACATTTGTTTGCCGCCAGGCGCCAGATAAGCAACACCGGGCTTTAACAAATCGCCGTCAACTGCTTCACGTACTTCTATTTTGGCCAGTGAATTTAATCTGCTGGCAAAAGCACCTGTGAAAGCAGCAGGCATGTGCTGTACTAAAACGATTGGCAACGGAAAATTGGCAGGCAATGCGGTAATAATGGTTTGTAATGCAACAGGGCCCCCTGTCGAAGTACCAATCGCCAGCAACTTGTAGCTTTTTCCTGAAACTTTAAATGGACGTTCCGGTGCAGTGTCATTGCTTTCAGCACGTTCCGGGCTTTTCAGCAATTCGGCACGGGCTAACGGTGTGCGGGCGATCGGCGCAGGAGTCGTTCTGGTTGTAGGTGCAGGCGCTGCGGCTGCAGCAGGGCGAACGAATAAACGGCGGCGCGCAACGGCTTTTACCCTTTGGCGCAACACTTCAATAGCTTCACCTTTATCACGCGCAATGTCTTCAAATTTCTTAGGTAAAAAGTCGACCGCACCGGCGTCCAGCGCATCAAGCGTTGCTTTAGCACCGGCATGGGTCAACGAAGAAAACATCAGAATGGGCACGCGTTGTTGCTTCAGTATTTCCCGAACCGCCTGAATACCGTCCATCACCGGCATTTCAACATCCATAGTGATAACGTCGGGTTTTAACTCCATCGCTTTTTCAACAGCTTCTTTACCGTTATTGGCGGTGCCAATAACGGTGATCTCCACATCACCTGCCAGAATTTCTGTCAGGCGACGACGGAAAAAGCTTGAATCATCTACCACTAACACCTTGATCGACATAGATGACTCGCTTATGAAGTTAAATTGTTGAACCGATCAAACTTAATCTTGGATTTTTTGGCATAGTGCTTCAGCAGGTTTGGCACATCCAGGATCAAAGCAATACCACCATCAGACGTAATAGTTGCGCCAGCCATGCCTGGAGTTCCCTGTAATAAGGCGTCCAGTGGTTTAATCACCACCTCTTCCTGACCAACCAGCGAATCCACCACAAAACCAACCTGTTGTGTACCAAGCTGAACTATCACAACGTGACCTTGTTCACGACGCAGTTTGTGATTCGAACCACGAACCAGCCAATGCTCGAGATAAAACAGCGGTATTGCTTTATTACGCACGACAATCGTCAGCTGACCATCGACAATATTTGTTTTAGACAAATCGAGATGGAATATTTCGTTGACCGTAGCTAGTGGTAGTGCAAAAGGTTGTTTTCCAACAATTACCATTAAAGTTGGCAATATAGCCAGTGTTAAAGGCACTTTAATTTCCAGCAAGGTGCCCTGACCCAGCTTGGAATGAATATGTACTGTACCGTTCAGTTGGTTGATTTTGGTTTTCACCACATCCATACCAACACCACGGCCGGAAATATCTGAGATTTGCTCTTTAGTGGAGAATCCCGGCGCAAAAATCAGGTTAAAGGCTTCGGTATCCGACATCCGTGCTGCTGCGTCCGGGTCTAACACACCCCGTTTAATGGCAATAGACTTCAGTTTTTCCGGATCCATACCGGCACCATCATCCTGAATTGTAAGCAGAATATGGTCGCCAGCCTGTTGTGCCGCCAGTTTGACCAGGCCAGTACGGGGTTTGCCATTTTTGGCACGCACATCCGGCATTTCAATACCATGGTCAACCGAGTTGCGAACCAAGTGCACCAGCGGATCTGCCAGAGCCTCAACCAGGTTTTTATCTAAATCGGTTTCTTCACCTTCGAGCTCAAGGTTAATTTCTTTTTGTAATGAACGGGCTAAATCGCGAACCACACGCGGGAAACGGCCGAAAACCTTTTTGATCGGCTGCATCCGGGTTTTCATCACGGCGCCTTGCAAATCTGCAGTCACAACATCTAGATTTGAAATGGCTTTGCTCATTTCTTCATTTTGCGCAACAGTTGACAAGCTCACCAGACGGTTACGCACTAATACCAGTTCACCGACCATATTCATGATTTGATCAAGGCGTTTGGTATCAACCCGCACTGTAGTATCGGCAGCTGCGCCACCTTTACTGTCATCACCGTCTTTGTCTTTCGCTGCCGGAGCAGGCACTTTCACCGGCTCGGCAGGTTTTGCCGTTTCAACTGCTTTGGGCGCCGGTGCTGCGGCTTGAGGTGCTGCGGCCGGCGTAGCTTTTACTGCAGGTGTTGCTTTGGCAACTTCGGCAGGGCCCACAGGAGCACGTCCTTTACCGTGCAATTCATCCAGTAAAGATTCAAATTCATCATCACTGATGTCGTCAGCGGCTTTACCTGCAGCAGGCGTCGCAGGTGCAACAACTTTTGCAGCTACTGGCGCTGGTTCATGAGTTGCAGGTACAAAAGACCCTTTGCCATGCAATTGATCAAGGATGGCCTCAAATTCATCGTCAGTAATATCGTCGGTCGCAGATGCAGATATCACTGGTGCAACAGGCACTTTGGCTGCAGGAACTTCGGTACGACCCGGTGCTGCAGTACCATGCAGTTCATCTAACAGACGCTCAAACTCATCTTCAGAAATGTCGTCGACAGAGTCTGAAGCGACCTCGGCTGAACCTTCGACTTCAAGCGATACTGCTGCGTCAAAGGTATCAAGGCTCATTTCAGGCTCAACAACTGCTGCAGCGGGCGCTGCAACAGTTTCATTCTCTGATTCTGGCTCACTTAAGCGATGCAGTGCATGCAACAATTCAGGGGTGGCTGGTTCAAGTGGCTGCCGGCTTTGAACATTGGCAAACATCTCATTAATAGCGTCCAACGCCTGCAAAATAACATCCATCAGTTCGGACGTGACACGTCTTTTACCGGTGCGCAATATATCAAATACGTTCTCAGCACCATGACATGCATCAACAAGCTCTGTCAGCGACAGAAAACCGGCACCACCTTTGACCGTGTGAAAACCACGAAATATTGCATTTAATAAGCTGGCATCGTCGGGATTATTTTCTAGTTCGACCAACTGCTCTTGCAACAGCTCAAGGATCTCGCCGGCTTCGACTAGGAAATCCTGTAAAATGTCCTCATCTAAATCAAAGCCCATGCTACCGCACCTCTCTTAAAAACCTAAACTCGATAATAAATCATCCACGTCGTCCTGCCCCTGCACCACATCATCACGCAATTGAGCGTCGATAATAGGACCTTCAGCTTCATGACCTGCCTTGGGCTTCTTCACTGCAACTGCAGCCGGTCTGTCCACTGCTGGCAAATTGGAATGACCAAAAGCCGTCAACAGTCCTATCAGACTATCTTCAACCTCACGCACCAATTCGATGACTCGACGTAAAATTTGTCCGGTCAGATCCTGATAATCCTGAGCCATCAACACTTCTGTTAATGAGCCCTGCAATGCAGTTGCATCCAAAGACGCCTGATTCAGAAAACCGTTAAGACTATGGCATAACTCTTTGAATTCACCAACTTTCATATCCCTGCTCATCAATCTTTGCCAGGAAGGCAAAATTTGAGAAATGCCGGAATTCAGCTTGTCAGCTATTGGTAAACAGGACTCCACCGCATCCATTGTTTTGTTAGCGGCCTGTTCTGTCATATCTATGACATGATTCAGGCGACGTTTAGCGTCGGGAATATCTTCAATCAGTAAGTTATCAATGGCAGGATCAACCTGAAAACCTTTCAGGGAGTCGTGTAATTGACGGGTAAGTTTACCAACTTCGGCGAATAACTCGGAGGAGCCGGGCACAACAAGCCCCTGCACAAGTTCGTTTGCAGCTTCCTGCTGCTCCATTTCCAACAACTGCACAAGCTCACGAGCCTGTTCCAAGGTGATCATAGGTGCCGTAATTGCAGACATGGCGCCACTCCTTTGTCAGATACGGTTAGCCTAATCGTTCAAAAACTTTCGACAACTTCTCTTGTAAGGTGGCTGCAGTAAATGGCTTGACAATATAACCGTTCACGCCGGCCTGAGCGGCCGCAATGATTTGTTCTTTTTTTGCTTCGGCAGTAACCATCAACACCGGGATGTGTTTCAGGCGTGCATCTGCACGAATGGCCCGTAACAGGTCGATACCTTGCATGCCTGGCATATTCCAGTCAGTCACAACAAAGTCAAAATCGCCGTTTTGCAACATAGGTAAAGCTGTGCTGCCGTCATCCGCTTCCGAAACATTGGTAAATCCAAGATCGCGTAACAGGTTTTTGATGATGCGTCTCATAGTAGAAAAATCGTCTACCACAAGAATTTTCATATTCTTATCCAAAATCCCCTCCGACGAGATACCTCAATGGTTATTCTCAAGTATTACAACCAGTCCTGCATCCGGGCTCTTAATCGCACCAGTGCCTGACTATGGATTTGACTGACACGAGATTCGCTGACGCTTAATACTTCGCCAATCTCTTTCAAGTTTAGTTCGTCATTATAATATAGCGACAATACTATTGCTTCCCGTTCAGGTAAGCTACTGATATTTTTTATTAAAGCTTGTTGAAACGAATCATTAGCCTGCTCTTCATATAAATTATCATTTTCTTGATCATTTGCAGTCACTAATGCATCTTCTGTGATACCTAAATCTTCGATACCGATGATGCGGCCACTGCTGACGTCACTCAGCATCTGGTGATATTCATCTAAAGTTATATCAAGTTTCTCAGCAACTTCAACATCTTTTACGTCCCGACCCAGTTCTGCTTCGAGTTCGGCTATTGTTTCAGCAATGAGTCTGGCATTCCGGTGTACTGAACGGGGAGTCCAGTCACCACGGCGAATTTCATCCAGCATAGAACCACGAATACGAATACCGGCAAAAGTTTCAAAACTGGCGCCTTTGCTACCATCAAAATTTTTCGCCGCTTCAATCAGGCCTATCATGCCTGACTGAATTAAATCATCCACCTGCACACTGGCGGGCAACCTTGCCAGCAAATGGTAAGCAATTCGCTTCACCAGCGGCGCATGTTTTTCCACCAATAACTGCATCTGATTAGCAGCACCGTAGGCTGCGAGGCGACTATTCACGCCATACCCCGCGGTTCATTCTGTGACTGAACAAGTTGC
>JAYRUI010000052.1:0-10631 GCA_041919175.1 Rheinheimera sp.
AGCCGCACTTTAACGGCCGCTACTGCGCCTTTGGTGATTAATGAGCTGAACCACTGGCTTTCGGCTATTCCGGCTTTGGCGTTAAAAGGCCAGCACAATGACGTTTTGGCTACAGGTGAAAAACTGTCGGCCTTGTTGCTGAGCTTTTTATTAAAGGAGCGTGGTGTTGCCGCCAAAGCTTTAGATGCCCGCGACTTTTTACAACTTTCTCGCCAACAGGTGTTATGGCAAGAGTCACAAGCTTCGTTAAAACCGCTCTGTATTGATGGTTTTAATGTGGTGACGGGTTTTATTGCCCGCAATGAAGCAGGCGACAGCATTACTTTGGGGCGTAATGGCAGCGATTATTCGGCCACTATTTTGGGCCGGCTGGTGCAGGCACAAAGTATCAATATCTGGACAGATGTGGATGCGATTTATAGTGCAGATCCCCGTAAAGTGCCGTCTGCCCGCCCTTACCGTCAGGTGCCCTGGGCGCAGGCCACGCTGTTGGCAGAGCTGGGTAACCCTGTGCTGCATGCAAAAACCTTGAGCCCGTTGCAGGATTATGCAGCCGAGCTGGTGGTACGCAGCAGCTACGAGCCGGAACAACCAGGTTGTAAAGTCAGTCGTCAGGCGGCGATAGAAGTGCAGTTTGTGACTGACTTAAACGACGTGGTGCTGGTGACTTTGCCAAAAAATGCGGCGCAAAAAGCCGAAGCTGTCGCAGCCAGTTTGCAACTGACAGTATTTGCGGTGCCTGGCGATCACAACGTCTGGGTTGTGGCGCAAAAAAACCTTGATATTTTATTAAGTTATCTAGGGCAGCAACAAATTTACCCCAGAGTCAGCAGTGAGCAGTATCAGGCCGTTGCCTGGGTAAAACCTGCGGCCAAACAACAAAAGCAGTTATCGTTGCAGGCCGCGCACTGGCTGGAGCGCCAGCAACCAGCCTTTAGTTTTGCCAACCAGGAATTAGCGCTCTGGTTATTTGCCCCGGCTTTAACTGCGCGGGAGCTTACCGAATTTCACCAGCTGTTATTGCCAACACAAGTGCGGCTGAATGTGGTCGTTGCCGGTACCGGCAATGTCGGTGCTGAATTTTTGGCCTTATTGGCCAAACAACAACAGGCGTTTGCCGGACAAATTGAATTAAAACTGGCTGGTGTGCTGAATTCCCGTTTGGCCTGTTTTAGTGATGAACTGACAGTACAAAACTGGCAGCCTCAGTTAGCAGCCGCACCTGTGTATCAAAAACAGGATTTACTGGATTATTTAACGGCCTTGCCAAGCCCAAAAGTGCTGGTGGACATTACACCCAGCAAAACTTTTGCTGAAGCTTATGCCGACTTTGTGCAAACGGGTTGTCATTTGATCAGCGCCAATAAACAAGGGGTCACCTTGCCACTGGCGCAATATCAGCATATTGCCGCTACTGTTGCCGAGCAGCAGGTCAGCTGGCTGGCCAATACCACTGTTGGTGCGGGTTTACCAGTGCAACGTATTTTGCAGGAACTGCAAAGCTCGGGTGATCATATTCAGCAAATCAGCGGCATATTTTCCGGTACTTTGTCCTGGTTGTTATGTAAATACGACGGCAGTGCGCCTTTTTCTGATTTTGTGTTACAGGCGCAGGCTGAAGGTTTAACAGAGCCGGATCCACGTGATGATTTATCCGGCAAAGATGTACAACGTAAATTGCTGGTACTGGCGCGTGAGCTGGGTTTAACCCTGGATATCAATGATATAGCGCTGACGCCTTTGTTGCCGGCTGGCTTGGAGCAGGGCAGCTGGGATGAGTTCTGGGCAAAACGTGCTGAGCTTGATGCGGCACTGACCCAGACTTTTGCCAAAGCGACCGCAGAGGGCAAAGTGTTGCGTTATGTTGCAACGCTCACAGTGACAGCGCAGGGGCCTAAAGCCAGTGTGCAGTTACTGGAAGTGGCGCCACAACATCCGCTGGCTGCCATTCAGGCGTGTGACAATGTGTTTGTGATTGAATCCGACTGGTATCAGGCCAATCCGCTGGTGCTTAAAGGCCCGGGTGCAGGCCGTTTGGTGACTGCCGGTGGTATTCACGCAGATCTTGCCATTTTAGCGCGCCAGCAAATGGCAGCGGCCAAAGCGGCCCGTCATAGTCAGGCGCAGGCTGCCGCCTGGGCAAATGAGCGCGCCTGATAAGCATCATTGGCTAAACGAAAAGCTGGCGCTGACCAGCTTTGTCAAATCAATAGCTATTTAAAATCAATGACATTCGCAAAACACCGGCCACAGCTTTTATTGTGGCCGGTGTTTTTGCAGTTTACGTTGCAGTGTACGCCTGTGCATGCCAAGCAAAGCCGCAGTGCGGGATATATTGCCTTGTTGCTCCTGCAAAATCCGCTGAATATGCTCCCATGCCAGTTGGTCGGTCGACAGTAATTCTGTGGCCTGAAGCTGGCTATTGTTGTCTGCTGTATCCTGCGGGCCGGTCAGCGCTGTTAACAACAGACTAAAATCTATCGGTTTGGTCAGATAATCGTCTGCGCCCAGTTTGACCGCCTGCACAGCTGTGGCAATGCTGGCAAAGCCGGTCATGATTAAAATCCGGCTTTTGGCGCAGTGTGCGCGCAGCGGCGCCACAAAACTTAAGCCACTCTGGCTGCCAAAACGCAAATCAAGCAAATACACATCAGCAGCTAACGCCAGCAGCGCTTCGGCTTCCACAGGGGCAACAAAACCTGTGACCTGATGCCCGGCCTGGCCCAGCCGCCTGCTGAGCGTACGTACCAAAGTCTCATCATCATCCATTAATACGATATGCATGCTCAAACTGCCTGAAAATAAATCGAGGTGATAGTACCTGAGTTGACTGTGCCTGAGTTGATAGTGCCCGGATTGGCATTGCCCAAGTTGATAGTGTCGCCGTCCGTGCAGTTTCGGCGCGACATTTTTCCGCCCAAACGTTCAATAGAAGCGTTCGCCAGAAACTGCCCCAAACCCAGTCCGGAAGTGCCGGGTTGTGGCGCTAAACCAAGCTCTTTCAGTTGTGCTGCGGTTAAACCAGCGCCAAAATCACGGATTTGCATCTGGAACTTTCCGCCGCTTAGCTGCAGCTGAATATCCAGCTGAGGTTGCTGGTTGGCCAGGCTGGCATCGGCGGCATTGTCGAGAATATTAAACAGCGCGGCACTCCAGGCCAGCGCATCTGGCACCTCACAGCGGGACTGATCCGTTTCTTGCTGCAGTTGCAGGCTGATTTCTGGCCTGCTCACCAGCCACAACTGAATCGCTTGGGCGCTGATATCCAGCACGGGTTGTGGTTGCATTTTTTGACTACGCAGTTGCTGTGCCTTGCTGCGCAGCTGTTGCACTATCTGCTGGCATTTTTTCACTTCAAGATGCAAATCTTGCAGCAATTCAGCCGGCAGAGCCGCTGGTGGCATTTCATCCGTTAACAGTTCGTCCGTTAACAGGGTGATATTTTGCAAAGGCGTGGCTAAATCATGGGCAGCATTGGCGGCATAAGTAGCCACGGCCAGCATTTGTTCCTGCCGGCTTTGTTGTTGTTGCAGCAGGTTCAGCTGTTGTGATTTTTGCCGGATAAGTTTTGCCTGCGCACTGATAAACCAGGTGATCAACAAAGCCGACAGGGCAAAAGCCCAGCCCATTTGCAGCATATGCTGGTTAAAACCACTGGGTGCTGCCGCAAGCTGGTAGCCCATCTGCAGGTGCATGCTGTGATCCATCGCGCTTTGGGCGTCGCTTAAATTCAATAACAAGGCATAACACAGCACCGCTAATAGCGCGGTCAGATAAGCCAATATCGCTGGTAATAACACAGCACAAACCGCAACAGGCAGTAACAGCAATGCAATTAAGCCATTGCCTGCGCCACCGCTCAGCGCCAGCAACAGGGTCAGAATTAATAAATCCAGCAGCACCCCAACTACAAACACCCGCTCCGGGAAATTGTGTTGTTGTGGCCAGATAGACAACATCAGATTGCTGCACCCATGCAAAGCCAGCAGCAGTAATAACAAAGGCCAGCTGTTGATGGGGTAGGACAAACTAAAAGCTAAAATGGCGGCGGCATATTCGGTTAACACCAATCCCCAGCGAAATTGCTGAAATTGCCGGATTTGTTGCCGTGGCGCCAGTTCTGCCGCTGATAAAAGAGGTTGAGCCATCACGTTTTCCTACCGGCATTTCCGCCGGCTTGCTGCATAAAATTCGTTTGGATGGTCAGCATACTGAATCTCTGTGCTTAACCAAAGCTTCTGTATTAAAAGGTTAAATTTGCGGTGGACAGGTCACATGCTGATGAATGTTGGTTCGCTTTGGCAAGTCTGGCTTTTTCGGCTAAAAAAAGCGGGTGCAAATGCACCCGTTGCAAAATAACTGCCGGACGTGATGGGCTTGCTGTTTACAGTAAACACAACTCAATCAGACGTTGTCAGCATAGGCTTTGTCCCCCTGCAACGCTATGTGGCAAATTGTCGCAGCCGGGTTTGAGGCTGTCGGCTGCAGCCGTCATAACTCTCAGATGGGCTGTCAGATAAACTGCCACATTGCCAGTCAGACAGGCTTTCAGCCGCGATGCGCCCGTCGTTTCAAACCTAAGGTAATCCCCATCCCGGCCAGCAACAACACCATGAACATCACCGCCAACACCAGCAGATCACGACCTTCACGCCCTAACAGCGGTTGTAGCAGATTCCATTTATGCACAAAGGAAAAGCTATAACGTTCAAAGCTATCCCGGGTGGACAGCTGTTCAACCAATACACCGCTGGCAGTATCAATAAACAGGGTGGTGGCTGCTTCGCCGCTATAATCCAGCCGCCAAACCGGCAACCGTTTATTGCGAAAATCATAGTCAGGGCCAAAATGGCTGACCAGTGTCACCTGCGTGGGTTGTTGTTCTGCCAGTGCCGGCACAAAATGTTTTGCCAGTTGGGTGGCGTAAAGTTGATCAGTTAAAGCGGGTTGTGCAGCTGACATCGGCAGATACCAGGATTGCAGTTCACGGCTCTGGCCGTTAAACCTGCTTTGGCGGTCCGGTTGTTGTGCGCCGTTGCTGCTGGCGAGGCGCCAATACCAATGTCCGGCGTTGTCTTGTACCAGCGCTGCCGAGTGCAGTTGCTGCTGTTGCAATGCAACAGGGAACTGGCTCAACTCCTGCACCTGGGCCAGAGGTTTGACCGGCGGCAGCGTCAAACCCAGTTGCGCTGATTTAAATTCCTGATCAATTAAATGATAACTGCCAGTGAGGATATACAGCAGCAACGGAACTGCCAGCAGTGCGCCAAGTAACACATGCAGTTTACGCAGGGGTGTTTTTGGCACCGGCTGACGACGGAACAACAGCAAGCCACTGAGCACCAGCAGAAAAGCGCTGCCGAGCATGCTGAGCATCACTGTCAACCGCATCAGCGGCAAGGGCTCCAGCCATTGCCAGCTATGCAGCTGGCGGAAAAACTGTTGCATCGTTGTTTTGGTCTGATTGCTCAGGCTGGCCTGAGTTAAAGTTTCGGTATGGATCCAGCTGATAAGGCCGGAAGCAAACTCAACACGGTAGACAGGTAACAAACGATTCACTGAGGGGTAAGCCGCATCGAACTCAGTTTGAAACAGCACCGAAGTGATCTGCTCATCGGTCGCAGCGTTGTAGTGACGCGCCAGCGTTTTCGCAAGTTGTGCATCAGCATCGTTGATCTCCTGACCATCAGTCAGCGACACATAACGCCGTGGTGCTGTGGCTGTGGTCGACAGCTGCAACACCGCTTGCCCGGCAAAAGGCACCAGCTTCACCAGCGCCGCTTCGGTTTGCTGCGCTGCAATGGCGCTGGCCTGCATTAACTGCTGTTGTTGCAGTTGTAGTGGTATGGGTTGAAGTGTTGCCGGGCTTGGGCCAAACCAGGTCAGCAGCGGATGGGTGATACCCGACATCACAAACAGCAGCAAGCTGATGCCGCCAAACCATAACAAACTTTTGTGGATGCGCCGGTAGTTAAGCGTGGATTTGTTGAACATCACAGACTCCATCAGAATTGATACTGGCTGCCCAGGATGAAGGTTCTTGGCATACCGGGCCGGTATTCCAGTAAGGGGTTGCCAACCTGATTGCTGGTGTAGCTGGAATAGCTCCGGTCCTGCAGGTTCATTAGCCTGCCATACAGACGCCATTGGTGGCTGAGTTGATAGTTCAGCCGTAAATCAATCAGATGGTGCCCGGGGTAGCTCGCGGTATTGGTTTCGTCGGTAAAATAACGCCCGACTTTTTGCCATTGCACTTCAAGCTCAGCGTCTGCCAACCATGCCGGATTGTATTGCAGACTGATTTGGCCTATCTGCTTGGGCGCTTTGCCGACGTCATAACCGCTGTAATTGCGGTTTTCTGTGATGGGGCGGGCGCAGGCCGGCGGGAAGCAGGAAAACACATACCCAAAGTCATCATATTGTTGTTGGGTCCAGGTCCAGCCGCTGCTGAGCTGTAACTCAGGGGTGAGCCGCATCCGCACGGCAGCTTCGATACCATCGTGGCTGGTTTTGCCGGCATTGGTGACTTTGCGGTCATTGCCATCAATAAAACTCACCACATCGTCTTGAATGCGCAGCTGATAATAAGCCAGGTCAATCGCCAGTTGGTTGGCAAACTGAGCGCGCCAACCCAACTCGGTGCTTTGGGCCGCCACAGGCTTGAGTGCAGTGCTGTCGCGGCTGCTGCCAGGGCGAAACACCTGGCCGACAGAAGGCACCCGAAATGCACTGCGTTGATTCAGATACAGCTGTTGGTCGTCGCTGAATAACCAGACGGCACCCAACTTCGGGCTGAATTTCTGATATGACAAGCTTTGTGAGGCCGGCCTTAACCATAAAGTCCTGCCAATTTGCTGCGGCACAGAGACGGGGAGCTGGTCGCTATAGTCCACCTGAAAATCGTCGTACCTTAAACCTGTTTGCAGTCGGAGAGATGGCAAAGCTTGCCATTCGATATGAATGTAAGGCGAGAGGGAATCCTGCGCTGCATCATAGTCATAGTGCAGTCTGCCAGTACGTTTTGCATTGCTGTAAAAGCCGTTCTGTTGTTGTACTGTCAGCTGAAATTCGCGATAACGCGCCGGACTATGGTCATAGTCGGCACCAGCAATCAGCAGCAGATTTTCAGTGGCCTGGTTACGGTATTGCGCCAGCATGCCCAGTGAATAAAAGCTGGTTTCGCTTTCAACCGGGTCGTAACTGAGCATCCAGCTTGGCATCAGTGCCGAGTCATTGTTGCGGTAAAAGGGCATCAACATCCATTGCTGTTTGTCGTCCAACTGATGGCGGATTTCGGCGGAGAGTCGCAGTGCGTCTACTTTGCGTTCCGCTATGCCTGGCGCGTAATAATTCAGGTGTGGCTGGTGCAGATAATCATCGGGTTTTAAGCCGGACACGCCACTTTGATCAATGCGGCCATAACTGCTCAGGATTTTGGTTGTGGTTTTTTCAGACCAGTCCGCGTCATAGCGTAAATTCAGCGATTGACGGTTGTAGGCTGAGTTATCCCGAAAGCCTTTGCTGTCGGTTAAATTTAAGTCGGCACGCAGCCGGTGTGCCGGATTGATGGCTCCGCCCAAAGTGAACAGCCCCCGTTGCCAACCATCCTGACCTAATTCTAAACCTGCTTTGCCTTCCGTGGTTGCTGGTGGTGCCGGTGTCAGAATATTAAAAATGCCGCCTATCGCATCACTGCCATAAAGGGCAGAGCCCGGGCCTTTGGTGACTTCAACCTGACCGGCCTGTGGTATATCAATCTCGTACAAGCCATTGTGGTTAAAAAATCCGGTTGGCCGGGTTGGCAGGCCATCTTCCAGAAAAAGATAAACGCCTGCGGTAGAAATAGGCTGGCGGATGGCGGTCATATGGCCTTCGCCGCCTAAGTCGTTCACGTGCACGCCAGCCACTTTGTTTAGCAATTGGGAAGGGTGACCCGGGCTGGTGCGCTCTATAGTGTTTTCATCGAGCACGGCAATAGATTCAGCCAGTAATTTGCCACTTTGTGCTTGTCCTGTGGTGGTGACGACAATTTTTTCCATCCCGGCGGCAGAACTTTGCCGCTGCTTCGCAAAAAGCGGCTCTGCATACGCCATCAGAGGCAACAGCAAAATGCAGCGACATGCAGTGGCTGCGAGAATTAATTTATTCATTATTTTCCAACGTTTAGGTAAACGAGGTTAAATTTTAGGGATTTTGCGGCCAAAGCGGCATGTGACAAATTGCCGCACTGATATTTGGGACGGATTTATTGCATGGATGTAAAAAGCCAAAAAACCGGCGGTTAATTCTGGCCTGATTGTTGCTTTGTTGAGCGGCATGGAATGTTGACCCCACCGCAGGAACGCTGATCCGGGGTAAATTTAAAAAAGCAAACAAATAAACTTACAAATTAGGGATTTACGCATCATGCAAATCAATGCACAATCTGGTATCACAACATCTTTGTTCGACGTTCAAACGAAAAAAAACAACACGGTAGAAAAACAAACACCGGCAGCGGCTCAGGATAAAGTGACTTTGTCTGCTGAAGCTTTAGCGCTGGCAAATGGCGGTGGTCAGGTGCAAACTTTGGGTGGCACTAGCTGGCCAAAATGGCCAACGATTCCAGCCTGATAAGTTGAGGTTTACGTGCATGAGATAAAAAAACTGGTTGCCAATTCCGCAGTCGTATTACTTTGCGCAGTTTGTTTGGCAGCCACTTTTATCTTACGTGATGATCAATTGCAGGTTGCGGGTGTCACCGTAATATCAATAGTGCTGATTGCATTTTTAGGTAGAAAGAAAAATGCAATCTATCCAACCCTCGCTATAGCGCTTTTTATCCGCTTTGCCGAGTTTCTGCTCGGTTTTTTATTGATGGACTCCCTGCCTTTGACCTATTTATTGGTTACTGGCCTGGTGGACCTGCTGTTTGCGTTTTTGTTGGTGCATTACCATATGGACCCGGCGCTACATAAAATTTTCAAATCCCAACCCCAACGTGGCCATTACCCTCAGGTATATCTGATAGCTTTTTTACTGACATTTTCATCTTTTTACTATGTTCTTGGATCAGCCGAGCTAATGATCCACCTGATGGATAAAACCTTTTTTGGCGCCAATGTGCCATTTTTCTTTAGTACAGGCCCTGTTGTGGCTATCGTCATCCGGTTGCTGGTGGATTTAATCGTCTGGAGTTTGTTATTGCCTCCAGGCCGTATCCGTTTGCCTGCAAGGGTGCAGCGCTGGTTAAACGACTGAATATCAACAGCGTTTTATATTTTCTTCGGCTAAAGTAACCTTATAAATCAAAAATTTCCGCAAGCTTAGGCTGATATGCGGTTTCTGGTATTTTTTCAGGGGCAAATGATGTCTCATCGCGCTTATCTGTTTTCTCTACGAATAGGTCATGCTTTAAGGGATACTGCGGCCGAGGGTTATGGCCGGCAGCAGCTGGGCAAAGATCTACTGGCGGGTATTACTGTTGGCATTATTGCCATTCCTTTGGCGATGGCGCTGGCGATCGCCAGTGGTGTGCCGCCGCAATATGGGCTCTACACCGCTATTATTGCCGGTTTTATTATTCCGCTTTGTGGTGGCTCGCGTTTTAGTGTGTCCGGGCCAACCGCGGCTTTTGTGGTGATTTTATACCCTGTTGCGCAAAAATATGGTCTGGCGGGTTTGCTAATGGCAACAGTGTTGTCGGGCGGCTTGCTGGTGATGATGGCCATGCTGAGACTCGGCCGTTTTATTCAGTATATCCCCGAAGCCGTCACCCTTGGTTTTACTGCAGGCATTGCCGTTGTTATTGCCACTCTGCAAATTAAAGACATCTTTGGTTTACAGCTGGCAACCATGCCTGAACATTACATCGAAAAGCTCCATGCACTGATGCTGGCGGCCGACAGTGCGCATTGGCCCAGCATGGTGGTGGCCGGGGTTACTTTGTTGGTGATGTGGCAATGGCCCAAATTAAAACTGCCGGTTCCGGCTCATTTGCCCGCTGTGCTGGCGGGCACCATTGCCGCTTTAGTGCTGAACTGGTTTGAGCTGCCGGTAGAAACCATTGGCAGCAGATTTCAATACCACACGCTCGATGGTGCTGTTGCCAAGGGCATTCCGGATATGCTGCCTGGTTTTAGCTGGCCCTGGCAACAATCGGGCGCTGATGGCCAGTTATTGGTCTGGAGCTCGCAGATGGTGAAAGATTTGCTGGCGGCCGCTTTTGCCATGGCGATGCTGGGGGCAATTGAATCTTTATTATGCGCCGTGGTGCTCGATAACATGACAGGCCGTCGCCACAGTGCCAACAGCGAGCTGCTGGGGCAGGGCATCGGCAATATCATTGCGCCGTTTTTTGGTGGTATTACCGCAACAGCAGCGCTGGCGCGTTCTGCAGCCAACGTGCGCGCCGGTGCGCAGTCGCCGGTGGCTGCAATGGTGCATGCGTTGGTGGTGCTATTGGCACTGTTGTTATTGTCCAGATGGCTGGCTTATTTGCCAATGGCGGCCATGGCAGCTTTGTTGCTGGTGGTGGCCTGGAATATGAGTGAAGCCGGCAAAGCGCTACATCTGATCAACACTGCGCCCAACAGCGATATCTGGGTTTTTTCGGTGTGTTTTTCTTTTACCGTGTTGTTTGACATGGTGAT
>JAYRUI010000053.1:0-10626 GCA_041919175.1 Rheinheimera sp.
TGCCAGCAGAACTCAGGAATCCACCCGTCAAATTCAGGCGGTGATCGAAAAAATGCAGGGCAGTTCGTTAAAAGCGGTCGCTGTGATGAATGAAGGTCAGGCGCAGGCCAATATCAGTGTCGAGCAGGCGCAATGCGCCGGTGATTCGTTAAATGCGATCAATATCTCTGTTGGCAAGATCAGTGATATGAATACCCAGATAGCTGCCGCAGCTGAAGAGCAGTCGGTTGTTGCTTTTGAAATTAACAAAAACTTCAGTCAAATTACCAACTCTGCGACCCAGGCGGAGCAGGAAGCCAGCAAAATTACATTAGCCAGTCAGCAGCTGGAACAATTAGCCCGGACGCTGGAGCAAAATGTAAAGCAGTTTAAAACCAGAAGCTAAAAGGCTGGCTCAGGTTGTGTTTAACGCGGCACTGAAACCAAAGGAAGCTATTGCAGCTTCCTTTTTTATTGCCGCAACTTTTGCGATGCAGCTATTGCGGGTGCAAAGAGTGGCCTGGCAAAACGACAACAGCGGTGTTGATGGCCGCTGCTTATGATTGCAATGTCAGCACTCAGCGCTGCGCCATCAGGTGCCGCAAAAAGTACGGTAGGGCGCGCCACCGGGAGCAGGTGCTTCAGCCCAGCGTGTGTTGTTTGCCGTCAGGCTAAAAGGTGAGGTGAGGTGAGCGGCAAACTGATGAAACAAAGTGACGTCCTGTCGGGTGGTCACATCCGCAATGATCTGCTCAATCTGATGATTGCGTGGAATAAACAGCGGGTTGACGCTATTCATCCGTGTCTGAATTTCTGCACTCTGAAGTGGGCTGTTTTCCTGCTGCAGCTGCAGTAACCAGCGTTGATGCCAGTTGAGATAAGCACTGCTATCGGCAAAATATGCAGCCGGGCCTGAGGTTGCTAATGGGTCGCTCAGGGTTTCACTTAATTGGCGAAAGGTCCGGGTAAAATCCAGTTGTGAGGCGGCCATCAAATCCAGCAGTTGTTGTACCAAAGCGGCGTTTTCTGCACTTGCAGTTAAAGCCAGTTTGGCGCAAAACCTTTGCTGCCATTGTTGCTGGTACATGGCCGGAAACTCGTTCAGCACAGCTGTTGCAAGCGCAACGGCTTGTTGTTCGTCCTGATTTAATAACGGCAACAAAGCTTCGGCAAGCCGAGCCAGGTTCCACTGGGCAATCGCCGGTTGGTTTTTGTAAGCGTAACGGCCCTGGTGGTCAATAGAGCTGAACACTGTGTGTGGGTCGTAACTATCAAGAAAGGCGCAAGGGCCATAATCAATGGTCTCGCCGCTGACTGTCATATTGTCGGTATTCATCACGCCGTGGATAAAACCAATGCTCATCCAGTGCGCCACCAGCCTGGCCTGCGCCTCACAAACAGCACGCAGCAAAGCCAGATAAGGTTCGGCTTCGAGTTGCAGCTCTGGGTAGTGGCGCTTGATGACATAATCGGCCAGCTGTTGCAGTGCCTCGTTATTCTGCAACATCGCCACATACTGAAAAGTACCGATACGGATATGACTGCTGGCAACCCGTGTCAGAATGCCGCCTGGTTGCGGCCTGTCGCGATACACCGGCTCTCCTGTCATCACAGCGGCCAAAGCGCGGCTGGTTGGGACCCCAAGTGCAAACATAGCTTCACTGACCAGATATTCCCGCACCACAGGCCCTAATGCCGAGCGGCCGTCACCACGGCGTGAATAAGGGGTAGGGCCTGCGCCTTTAAGCTGAATGTCGCGTTTTTGCCCTTTGGTATCAATAATCTCTGCCAGCAGTAATGCTCTGCCATCGCCAAGGCGTGGCGACAACTGACCAAACTGATGGCCACTGTAGGCCTGCGCCAGAGGTTTGCTCCAGGGCGCTTGCTGATTGCCGCTGAAAATGGCAAGGCCGGCTGTGGTTTCACATAAAGCGGCGTCTAAACCCAGCTCGCCAGCAAGGGCGTGATTAAAGGCCAGCCACTGCGGTGCTGCCACAGGTGTTGCGGCGCAAAGTTGATAAAATTCAGCGGGAAGGCTGCTGTAGCTATGTTCTGTTTGCATTCAATTCATTGCTTCTGCTGTGGGCGGACAGGCCCGCACTGATGGATAAGCCGATTGTACCGCTGATTGTACCGCCGATTGTACCGCTGATTGTACCCTGAGCCGATGCGGGCAGGTAGCTGACATTCGCCCTTTGTAGCGGATGAGCGACTGCCAGCAGGTTGCAGCCAGCGGTGGTTTATTCAACCGCGCTCTGGATAAACTTATCGCCAAGTAAAGCAGCACCCAGGTGGCCTACTTTGACATAAATTAAAGCGCCTTCTTCGCCGGTAAATGGCTGATGTTGGCTATACCTTGGGTTTCTCAGCCAGCTCATCGCCGGATAAGCCCCCAGCTCATCACAAAATACCCCTTCCAGCACCAGAATTTCTTCACCGCCCGGATGAATGTGCGGATGAAAACGGGTGTGAGGTGCAAAACGCACCAGCGCCGTGCTTACGCCATCAAATTCATGCAACGGCAACACCGATAAACCAGGTGCGATGCCGGGCACAAAGTCCGTTTTATGGCTGTGCAATACCAGCTGCTGAGTGTCACCTTGTGAAAACTGCCAGAGTTTGACCAACAACAAACAACCGTCTTTGGAATACGGCGTATGGCTGCTGCCGGGTGGGTTTCGCAGATAAGTGCCGGCCGGATAATCGCCATGTTCATCACTGAACACACCTTCGAGCACCAGAATTTCTTCACCACCCTCATGCAGATGGCTGTGATAACCGCTGCCCGGCGCATAACGCACCAGGCTGGTCGCGCGGGCAACTTCGCCACCGGCTCTGTCCAGCATCATGCGGCTCACGCCGGCCATAGGCGAAAGCTGCCATTGTTGTTGTGCGCTTAGCACAACAACTCTTTGGGCAAAATTGTTATGCAGCTGCATCTGCTGGCTTAACCAAAGTGGCTAAAGGCAATTTTGTTGCCGTCTGTGTCACGCACATAAGCCCCATAAAACTTGCCCGGAATACGCTGACCAGGCGCGCCGTCACAGCTGGCACCCAGCGCAATAGCTTTGTGATAAAGCGCATCGACCAGATCTTTGCTGCCCGGGCTGATAGCGACCATAGTGCCGTTACCCGGCGCTGCTGGCTCTTTGTTAAAAGGTACACAAATGGCCAGCATCGGTTTATTCATGCTTTGGCCAAAAAAGATAATTCTGTCCATTTCAAGCAAAGGTTTGGCGTCGAGCTCTGCCAGTAACTGGCTATAAAATTCGCGGGCACCGGCTAAATCGCTGACACCAAAAGTAACGTAACTAATCATCTTAAACTCCTGTGGTAACACGGAAAAATAACGGCTCTGGATGGTTTTAACATCATCATCAGCCATGGCATTCAACTGATTTTGCTGTTATACGCACTTTCGCTGGTTTTGGCGCAGTTGTTTTCTAAAAAGTGCGATAAAAAGTTTTATAGAAGGTTTTATAAAACATTGGGTAAACAATGTGGTTTAAGCCTGGCACAGAGCTGCAGTGCAGCGCCAGTGAAGTGATGCCGGAGGAACGTAGAAAACCGGCATGGATAGTTGTTACAACAATTTTTAGCAGCATTATTGTCCATCACAATGCTGCTTTTTTCGCGGTTTTGCTGTTACAGCTCAACAGGCAAAGCGGCGTCTTGCCAGGCCTGAAAACCGCCAATTACAGAATACACTTCGGCAAAACCCATCTGTTGCAAGGACAAAGCGGCCAGCGCTGAGCGGGCACCGCTGCGGCACAACAAATACACAGGTTGCGCTGCAAGGTTGGCCAGTGCCTGATCGGTGTCACAAATTGCGGCAACAGCAGGGTGCTGGTGAATACGCATTTCCAGTACACCTCTTGGATAATTGACTGCGCCATGGATATGGCCGGCGCTGAATTCATCCGGTTCTCGCACGTCAATCAGAATGCTGTGTGGATTTTGCAGGGCCGTGGCCAGTTGCGGCACTGTCACTTCGCGGATCTGGCTTTTGGCTTCGGCCACCAGTTGCTGGGCATTTTTCATCTGGTACTCTCTTTGGTCAATGGCATCTTGTTGTTTAATCTAACGCTGGCGATTGTTGCTGGCAATTATTGTTGGAAAATCACGCAGGCAATTGTAGCGGGTAAGGCATGTTACTATTGCAGCGAAAAAGGTCTGTTTTTATCCGCTGGTTTTGCCTTTTACTCCCGGGCAGAGCGACTAAGCTACATCTATCTTGAGGATCCGCAGGAGTTATTTTGTCAGTCGCAAGTGTACAACTTCAAAAGTTAAAGTCACTTTTTCGCCAGACCATCTGGTTACTGCTGGCTTTTGTCGCCAGTTTTTTCTGGTATGTACGTTCAGAGCAGCAGATAGATGAAGCCAATCAACAGCGGCTGCAGTCGTTTTTTCTGGCAGATGAACTGCGTCAGTCTTCCGATGATTTAACCCGGATGGTACGCAGTTATGTCACCACAGGTTCACCTGAATACAAAGAATATTTCCTGGAAATTATTGCTATCCGGGACGGCAAAGCACCGCGACCTGTTGATTATCATCGTGTTTATTGGGATTTAGTGTTTGCTGGCCATGCCAAACCTAAAGCTGTTGGCCCGGCAGCGCCTTTGTTGTCGCTGATGCAGCAGGCCGGTTTTACCGAACAGGAATTTGCCAAACTGGCAGAAGCCAAGTCGTTTTCTGACGACTTAACCCACATTGAATTTCAGGCGATGGGACAAAAAGAAGCAGCCGCCGGCTTACCGCAAATGCAGCAGCTGCTGGCAAGTCAGGCCGCACTGCAGCTGTTGTTTGACGATAAATACCACCAGGCCAAAGCCGGCATCATGCGGCCTATTGACGAATTTTACGCTTTGGTTGATAAGCGCACTGCGGATCAGGTAGAGCAGGCGATGATCTGGGCTGACGCTTACCGCTGGTTGTTTATTGGTATTGCCTGCTGGCTTTTTGCGTTGATTTGGCGCATCCAGCGGCAATTTAATGCAGTATTGGGCACCTCACTTGCTGATTTATATAAACATATCAGTGCTTTAGGTTCTTCTGCCACGACAGAGCTGATAGAGGTGGGGGCTCAGCAGCAAGACACTGTGCTGGGCTGGCTGGCGCGTACTCAACAGCGTTTGTTGCAGCTGGATGAAACCAGACGGATGGCACAACACCGGCTGGAGCATCTGGCGCATTATGACGCGCTGACGGGCCTGGCGAACCGGTTGTTATTATTGCAGTCGTTGCAAAAGGCGATGGATCAGCAACCGCAGCAGTTGTTGGGTTTGGCTTATCTGGACATCGATGGTTTTAAAGCGATTAACGATCATAATGGCCATCTGCTCGGGGATCGGGTGCTGGTCAAGCTGGCGCAACGTTTGTCACCTTTGTTAAGGCCGGACGATCTGATAGCCCGTTTTGGCGGTGATGAATTTGTGGTGTTGTTGTATCCGCTTGCTGATGAACAACAGGGCTGCGCCTTGTTAAAAACCGTGCTGGAGCAAATCAGTAAACCTTTGTTGCTGGACGATTTAAACCTGCAGTTGTCGGCAAGTGCTGGCCTGACGTTTTATCCGCAGCCGCAGGTGCAGGCCGACCAGTTGTTACGTCAGGCCGATCAGGCGATGTATCTGGCCAAACAAGGCGGAAAAAACCGTTATCACTGCTTTGATAGCGCGCAGGAAGCGCATTTACGTGGTTATCACCATCAGATTGAATTGATTAAAAATGCATTGGAACTCAAACAATTTGAGCTGTTTTATCAGCCCAAAGTGAATATGGCAACGGGGCAGGTGATAGGGCTGGAAGCGCTGATCCGCTGGCAGGATCCGCAGCGTGGTCTGGTATCGCCTGCCGAGTTTTTACCTTTGCTGGAGCAACACTCGCTGGGTATCAAACTGGGGCAGTGGGTGCTTGCAGAGGCCATCCGGCAACTGACGTTATGGCTGCGACGTGGCATCCGTTTACCTGTCAGCATTAATATTTCGGCCAATCATCTTCAACATCCTGACTTTGCGGAAGATTTAGCCTTGTTATTAAAAAAGCAGCCTGAGGTTGCCGCTTTTGTCGAGCTGGAAATTCTGGAATCCAGCGCTTTACAGGATGTCGCCAGAGTCAACGCCCTGATGACAGAATGCAGTGCCCTTGGGGTGAGTTTTGCACTGGATGATTTTGGTACCGGCTATTCTTCGTTGTCTTATGTAAAACGGTTGCCGTTACACACGCTAAAGGTAGACCAGAGTTTTGTCAGAGATTTGCTGGCTGATGATGACGATGTGCCGATATTGCAGGGCATGCTGGCACTGGCCAGAGCTTTTGATATGCAGATCATTGCTGAAGGGGTAGAAACAGAAGCACATGGCCTGAAACTGCTGCAGATGGGCTATCAGCTGGCGCAAGGTTATGCCATTGCCCGTCCTATGCCCGCCGCTTTATTGCTGGATTGGTTACCAGGCTGGCAACCTCCGACATCCTGGTTAAATAATAATTTATAAATCAGATAGATATAAAAATAAATTCTGCTTTTCTCTCCAATGCAATAGCGCTTTTTGTACATTTTTAAAACAGCGTATTGACGGCTGAAAAAAAATCACCTAATTTGTGTAAGCGCTTACAAGGTGGTTCATCTGCTGTAATTGACAACCTGTCCGGCGCCAGAATTATTCAGAGTTACACAAAATAGTAGCCATAAAAAAACAGTCGACAGGGATAACAAAATGAAATCGAGAACATTTCGAAAAACCAGATTAGCCACCAGTTTGTCTTTGGTGCTTGGGGCAGGTGTTGCATTGCCGCTGTATGCTCAGCAAACAACAACAGAAAGTGCGCAGAAGAAAGATCAGATTGAAGTCATTGCAGTGACAGGTATTCGTGGCAGTCTGATTAAAGCCATGGACACCAAAAGATCCTCCGAAGGTATTATCGACGCCATTTCGGCTGAAGATATCGGTAAATTTCCGGATACCAACTTAGCCGAGTCGTTACAGCGCATCAGCGGTGTGTCTATCGACCGGGTGAATGGTGAAGGCAGTAAAGTTTCAGTACGGGGTTTTGGTCCGGACTTTAACTTAGTCACCCTGAACGGTCGTCAGATGCCGGTGACCACAGGCTCACGTTCGTTTGATTTTGCCAATATCGCTTCTGATTTGATCAGTGGTGTGGAAGTTCACAAAACCAGTTTTGCTTCTAATCCAACCGGTGGCATAGGTTCAACGATTAACGTTGAAACCATGCGTCCTTTAACATCCCCGGGCATGAAAGCCACGGCCAACGTGGCGATGGTGGATGACCGCTCTACCGAAGAAGGCTCAGCGACACCTGAGTTTTCGGGTATTTATTCCAACACCTTTAACGACAATAAGTTTGGTGTACTGGTATCAGGCAGCTATCAGGAGCGTGAAAGCGGCAACCAGCAGGCCAATGTCGGCACAGGCTGGCGTAGTTTTTCCGGCAAAGTTGATGATAACTATGGCGCTGGTACCGGTGAATGGGGTGGCGTACCTCAAACAGGGCAGGTAAACAGACCTGGCCCAAATGATGTGTATTCAGTGCCACAAACCACCATCTACAAGTTTGAAGAGCAGCAACGGGTGCGTACCAACGGCCAGCTGGTATTGCAATACAGCCCGGTTGAAAACGTGAAAGCCACTGTTGATTACACTTATATGCGTAACGACATCGACACTCAGTACAACGATGTGTCGGCCTGGTACACTTTTGTGCCGTCAAAAAATATCTGGACCGATGGTCCTATCGCTTCTCCGCTGATTTACTCTGAAACCTACGGCACCAATCAGGATTTATCGATGGGCGCCGGTGATTATGGTGTGCGTAACGAAAGTGGTTCTTTAGGTTTTAATCTGGAATGGCAGGCAACCGACAAGCTGGAGCTGGAATTTGACGCTCACCAGTCAGACGCCGAAATTAAGCCCAATAATATTTTTGGTTCGAGCAATACCTTAAGTACTGCAGGTTTTGTCCGTACCAGTGCAGCAACAGATTTTACCGGTGATTTACCGGCGCTGTCAGTGGGCGGCGGTAATGCTGTTAAACCTTCAGATATGCGCGTAACTGGCAGTGTTTTTGGTAATTCCACCAATAGATCGGAAATTGACCAATACCAGGTGAAAGGTAAATACGATCTGGAAGACAAAGGCAGCATCGATTTTGGCATTATGCTGACCGACGTCGACAACCATTCCAAATCGGTGAATGTGCAGCGTAACGACTGGGGCGGCGTAGGTAAAGCCGGTGATTTTGAAGATTCCTGGTTCCCGGCTGGCACCATTCACGACCGTTTTAACGCCAATAAAGGCGATTTTTCCCTGGCGTCAGGCCAGACCTTTGAACTTTTGAATAAAATTTTCTTCTGGGATTTCCACTCAGTGCGTGCGCGCGCTGAACAGTTGTATACCCCGGCCGGTTTTAAAGGTGAAGGCGATTGTGGCAGCAACTTCTGTCCAAGCACCGACTATGCCCGCGACACCGACCGCTACACCATTGAAGAATCGCAGGCGGCTTATCTGCAATACAACTTTGCTTCTGAGTGGCGTGGCCGTGCTTACGACTTACATCTGGGCGTACGCTACGAAACCACAGACGTGACTTCAACCTCGGCGGTGGCAGGTTATAAAGGTGCAGACTGGATTGCTGACACCGAAATTGCGCTGGTGGCCAGTGGTCAACGTGAATATCAGACCCAAAGTGGTGACTACGATTATGTGTTACCTAATCTGAACTTTAATATCGAAGTGATTGACGATGTGATGATGCGTGCCGCTTACAGCGAAACCATAGGCCGGCCGGATTACACTTCTATCCAGGGCGGTACTATTCTGGCGACTTTGGCCAACCGTGCCGGTGGTGGTGGTACCACAGGTAACCCTGGTTTGTTGCCATTGGAATCAAAAAACATCGATTTTTCAGTGGAATGGTATTACGCACCGTCCAGTTACACTTCAGTGGGTTATTTCCGCAAAGAAACCACCAATATGCTGAGTAATGTCAAAGTCGATGTGACGATTCCCGGCATTGCCAACCCAACCAACGGTAAAAAGTACAACGAAGCGCTGGCGGCTGTTGGTGCTGACGCTGCGGCCATCCGGAACTGGATTTTTGCCAACTATGCCAATGATCCCAGTGTGAATGTGGCTGACAAAAAAATCAGTGGTGTGGTCGGGCAGGATGATCTGATGGTGTTCAAAATTGATACACCGTCCAACAGCAATAAAGACGAAACCATTGACGGCTGGGAATTGACAGTGCAACACGCTTTTGGCGAAAGTGGTTTTGGCGTGATTGGTAACTACACTCTGGTCGACAGCGGTAACGTGTACGACAACTTTATCCTGAAAGATCAGACTGCTGTGATTGGTTTAAGCGACACGGCCAACGCCATCCTGTTTTATGAAAATGATGGTTTCCAGGCGCGTATCGCTTATAACTGGCGTGATGAGTTCTTAAATTCCAGAGGTCAGGACACAGGCGCCAACCCGAAATATACTGAGGCTTATTCACAAATTGATGCTTCTGTCAGTTATGAATTGCCACAAGTGAAAGGTTTAACCCTGTATCTGGAAGCGCTGAATATTACCGACGAATATGTGCGGGTACATGGTCGTGCCAAAGAGCAGGTGCTGAGCCTGGTGGAAACAGGCGCTCGTTATAGTCTGGGAGCCCGTTACAGCTTCTGATAAGGTGGCTGGCAAGGATGCAGCGCAGCAGCAGTTTTTGCTGTTGCGCTTCCAACCACCGCATTTTGTTAGACGGATGAAGCAGCAGAATGCGGTACATTTTTCAAAGCCAATGGCTTCAAGGCTGGCGATTGGTCAGGCAATATCACTGAAAACCATAACAACAAATACAGGGATTTTTTATGCCACAGCTTAAGCAACAACAGGTTTTACTCAATAGCGTTGAACACCAGCAGCTGCGGATCATCACCAGGCGTGGTGCCGAGTTTGGCGATAATCTCTGGTTCAGTGCTACTTTTCCGCTGGAATTTCGTAGTGTGCAGGCCAGCTACCCCATTTTTTTCCATCAGGACAGCAAAACCGGCCAGTTATATCCGGTGGCGCTTTTTGGCTTTAGTCAGGGCGAAAACCTGTTTTTACAGCACAACAACTGGCAAGACGCTTATATTCCGCTGACAGTACGACGCCAGCCGTTTTTAATTGGCCAGCAAAAAGTTCGGGAAGATGGCGTGGAGCATATCCAGCGCGTGATCCATCTGGATTTACACAACCCCAGAGTCAGTGAAACCGAAGGTGAAGCGCTGTTTTTACCTTTTGGTGGCAACACGCCTTTCCTTGATGAGATGGCCGCTATGCTGGAAACCATTCATCTTGGGATGCAGGACAGCGTGGCTTTTGTGGGGGTGCTCACCAAACTGAATTTACTCGAAGCCGTCACGCTGGATTTAACGCTGCACAATGGCAGCAAACATCAGCTGATTGGTTTTTATACCATTCATGAAGAGCGGTTGGCGCAGCTTGATGCCAACGCCATTGTGACCTTACAGCAACAAGGTTATTTAGCGGCCATTTATTTTGTGTTGGCGTCACAGTCGCGGTTAAGGGATTTGATCCGGTTAAAAAGCCTGCAAATCAGCCAACAGCAAAACAGCAGCACCGGAGTCAGCGCGGCATG
>JAYRUI010000054.1:0-10576 GCA_041919175.1 Rheinheimera sp.
TTGAGCGGGCGCCAACCACAGTGCCATATTGAGAGCCCAGCTTATCTTTCAGCATGCTTTTATTGATAAAAACAATTTTACCTTGTACTTGTTCGGGTTTGGCGGCCATCAGCTCATCGAGACTGTTAAACATCACCACACTGGCATCGATACCTTGTTCGTCAGTGCCAACGGATCCACCCAAAGCCGTGAGTACTAAAGATTGCGGGAAAGGCGATGTCACCTGCAGGCGCGCCTGACCACGCTGCCAATAAGGGGTTTTGAACTCTTCAGTCCAGACTTTGTCGTAGCCAAGCTGTTTAAATTTATTCGTTGCCCATGCCACTGATTTTGCATCTTCAGGACTGCCCGCCAGTCTTGGGCCAATTTCTACCGTCAGTTCTTCAACCAGTTGATAGGCAAGCTGGTTATCGGCAAGTACGAGTTGTGGGGTCATACTCAGCCATAAAGCTGCAGTAAATAAAATTTTTGGTGAGTGCATAGATAGGGCTCTTGTTGTCAATAGAAGGTCATTATCAATTCACTCTAACACGCGATGCCATGCCAGCCATAGAGAGCATATCGGCTCAATAATGGGTTTTAACTCATTTGCTGTTACGCCAAAACAAAGCTGAATTAAGGTGTCATGGAAGAATAGAAACAAAAGTTAACAAAACGTAGGTGTGTTTTTGCTGAATTAGCAGGTTATAATGGCGCGCTGCTGAAAATAAAGGCATAGCAGCTGATTTTACGACGCACGGAAAGCGGATAGTTAATTTTATTTGTTTTAAAATATTTAACATTGTTGGCCCGCCCGACTTTCTCTCGTGTTAAGTTATAATTTATTTTGCGTTAATCTATTGTATGCAGCTTGGTGGCTGTTAGATAATGAGACGTCTAGACATGCACGGTGTAACTGAAATGAACTTACAAGATATGTTGAACAATTCAGCAAAAGCAGTGAAGCTGCTAAAAGCTGTCTCGAATGAACGTCGGTTGTTAATTTTATGTCATTTGTTGGCAGGTGAATTATCAGTTGGGGAAATGAATGATAAGCTCGGTCTCAGTCAATCGGCGTTGTCGCAGCATTTAGCCCTGTTACGTCGTAATAAATTGGTGAAAACCCGTAAAGAAGCACAAACTGTATTTTACAGTATGAATAGCAAAGAAGCTGAAGCCGTCATTGGTTTAATGCACAATTTATATTGCGCCAAACTTCCCCTATAGTTGCTGCCAGTACTTAATACCCCAATATAAAAAGCCAGCTTTCGCTGGCTTTTTTGTACTGATTTGACTGCGGCAGATAAAACATCAGCCACCAAATTGCAGATACAAAAAAACGCCTTTCGGCGTTTTTTTGTTGGTGTCAATTAAGCAGCAGTTACCAATGCCTTAACGTGGGCATTTAAACGTGACTTATGACGTGCAGCTTTGTTCTTATGGATCAGACCTTTGTCTGCCATACGGTCAATAACTGGAACCATTTTCTTGAACGCTTCTTGCGCAGCTACTGCATCAGAAGTTAACACTGCTGCGTAGGTTTTCTTGATGAAAGTACGCATCATTGAGCGCTGACTTGCGTTTTGCTGACGACGCTTTTCTGATTGAATAGCGCGTTTCTTAGCAGACTTAATGTTAGCCAAGGTAACACTCCTAAAAACTAAACCGGGACTCTTTAAAGGCCGCATAATATGCCTATTTTGTAGGCCCTTGTCAAATGATTTTACCGCTGTACAACAGAATTAAATCCCCGTTGTACTGGCTTTCGCCAAGGTCTCAGGTGACAATAGCGGCATTATGACAGAAGGAGAGTTGCGTGTCCGCTAAGTTATTCAAATCAGGCATGATTGTGAGTGTAATGACACTGATTTCCAGGGTGTTAGGCTTGGTACGGGACGTGGTCACAGCCAACGTTTTAGGTGCCGGTGCTATGGCCGACGTCTTTCTGATGGTGAACCGTATTCCGAACTTTTTGCGTCGTTTATTTGCGGAAGGTGCTTTTTCGCAGGCTTTTGTGCCTGTGTTATCTGAAGTCAAAGCCAAACACGGTGATGACGCTGTACGTGAATTGATGGCAAAAGCATCGGGTACCCTTGGGCTTATTGTCACGGGGGTCACGTTACTCGGCATCATCGGATCGCCGGTGATCATGGCGTTGTTTGGTATGGGCTGGTTTGAAGCCTATCTGCAAGGTGGGCCAGACGGCCAAAAATATGAACATGCCAGTTTTTTGCTGAAGATTACCTTTCCTTATTTATGGTTTATTACTTTTGTTGCGCTCAGCGGGGCAATTCTTAACACTTACAACAAGTTTGCCGTTGCCGCTTTTAGCCCGGTTTTTCTGAATATTGCGATGATTAGCGCTGCTATTTTGCTGACGCCTTATCTGGATGACGCCTCTACAGCTTTGGCCTGGGGCGTGTTTTTGGGTGGTTTGCTGCAGTTTATATTTCAATTGCCTTTTTTAGCCAAAGCCGGTTTGTTGGTGAAACCGCGCTGGGCCTGGAAAGATGAACATGTCAGCCGTATCCGCAAATTGATGTTGCCAGCGTTATTTGGTGTGTCGGTTAGCCAGATTAATTTGTTATTAGATGCGGTGATTGCCTCTTTTCTGATGACAGGTTCAGTGGCCTGGTTGTATTACTCAGATCGGTTGCTTGAATTTCCGCTTGGCATGTTTGGTATTGCCATTGCGACTGTGATATTGCCTAATTTGTCACGGCAGTTTGCCACCGACGATCACCATGAATTTAAGCGCACGCTGGATTGGTCGGTCAGCGTAATTTGTTTATTGGGACTACCTTCGATGGCGGGTTTGATTGTGCTTGCCGAGCCCATTTTGCTGACAGTGTTTGCCCACGGTAAATTTACTGCGTTTGACGCCAGCCAGAGTAGTTTGAGCCTGATTGCTTACGCTTCTGGTTTAGTGCCATTAATGTTGATTAAAGTGCTGGCACCGGCTTTTTATGCCCGACAAGATATTAAAACACCGGTGCGTATCGGTATTATTGCCATGGTGGCGAATATGGTGTTTAACCTGATGCTGGCGCCATTTATCAGTTATGTCGGCCTGGCGCTGGCAACCGCGATGTCGGGCACTTTGAATGCCTGGCTGTTGTATCAGGGGTTGGTGAAGCGTGATATTTACCAATTAAGCAAAAGTACAGTGCTGTTGCTGGTAAAAGCGATGTTGGCAGCCTTTTTAATGGCGGGCTTGATGTTCTGGTGTTCACCCAGCATCGAAGGATGGCTGAGTATGGCCTTTAGTGCGAAAGCCTGGACCTTACTTTGGTTAGTTGCATTGGCAGTGCCCAGCTACTTTGCCTTGTTGTGGCTGTTCGGTGTCAGGATAAAGCAGCTGAAAAGGCAGACAATTGCTGAAACTAAAAGCTGATGCAGTTATAATCGGCCGTTTAGACAGCAACTCAGAGTAGTTTATCCGGCATGGAGCTTATTCGCGGCCTGCATAATATCAAACCTGGTCATCGTGATTGTGTGCTGACCATTGGCAATTTTGACGGTGTGCACCTGGGGCATCAGGCAGTCTTGCGTCAGGTAAAAGCTATTGCGGCATCGTTAAATTTGCCTGCTGTTGTGATGGTATTTGAGCCACAGCCGCTGGAATTATTTAAACCAGAAGCCGCGCCGGCACGCCTGACCCGTTTTCGTGAAAAGTATCATTGGCTGGCCAGCCTTGGCCTGGATAGATTGTTGTGCGTGAATTTTAATGCTGAGTTTGCAGCGCAGGATCCACAACTGTTTATTGAACAGTTATTGCTTGGCAAATTAGGTGTGCGTCACCTGATTGTGGGCGATGACTTCTGCTTTGGTAAAAACCGCGCCGGCAATTTTGCGTTATTACAACAGGCAGCGGCGCAGTTTGGTTTTGGCCTCACCAGCACAGCAAGTCTGAAACAAGATGATAAAAGAGTGTCCAGTACTTTGGTGCGTCAGGCGCTGGAGCAGAATGAACTGAAACTGGCAGCGCAGATGTTGGGCCGGCCTTTTTCGCTGATGGGGCGGGTGCGTCACGGTGAAAAAGTGGGCCGTCAGCTGGGTTTCCCTACCGCCAACGTCTGGTTGTACCGCAATAAGTTGCCGGTACGGGGCGTGTATGCCATTGAGGCTTTGACCGGACATGGCCATTTTCATGGCGTGGCCAATATTGGTGCCAGGCCAACGTTGCAGGGCAAACAAGAACAACTGGAAGCGCATTTTTTTGATTTTCAGGGCGATTTATACGGCCAGCAGATAGAAGTGCTGCTGCGCCATAAAATCCGGGCTGAGCGCAAGTTTGCTTCGCTTGCTGAACTGCAACAACAAATTCAGCTGGACGCTGCCGCCGCGCGGCAGTTTTTCAGCAACAACAGTTAAAATTTGCTGACTTGTGCTTGCAGGTCAAAACAGAACTAACACGGAAATAAACGGATGACAGACTATAAAGCAACGCTGAACTTACCGGATACGGCTTTTGCCATGCGCGCCAACCTGGCGCAGCGTGAACCGCAAATGCTGGCCAACTGGACTCAGGCCGATTTATACGGCCAGATCCGCGCTGCCAAAAAAGGCAAAAAGACATTTATTTTGCACGACGGCCCGCCGTACGCTAACGGCAACATTCATATCGGCCACGCCGTTAACAAAATTCTGAAAGACATTATTGTCAAAGCCAAAACGCTGGACGATTTTGACGCACCTTATGTTCCGGGCTGGGACTGCCACGGTCTGCCCATTGAGCTGGTGGTTGAGAAAAAATACGGCAAGCCAGGTGTGAAATTATCGGCGGCTGAATTTCGTGAAAAATGTCGTGAATACGCACTGACACAAATTGAAGCGCAAAAAACTGATTTTATCCGTTTGGGCGTTTTAGGCGACTGGAACAATCCATACCGCACTATGGATTTTGCGTTTGAAGCCAGTATCATCCGGTCTTTGTCGCGCATTATTGAAAACGGTCATTTACAACAAGGCTTTAAGCCGGTGCATTGGTGTACCGACTGTGGCTCTGCTTTAGCTGAAGCTGAAGTGGAATATCAGGACAAAATCTCTCCGGCCATTGACGTACGTTTTGCGTTTGTTGATGAAACTGTGGCCGACAAATTTGACCATCCTGAAGGTCATCGTGGTCAGGGCCCGGTTTCCGTCGTGATCTGGACCACCACGCCATGGACAATTCCGGCCAACCGAGCTGTCGCGCTGAATGCCGATTTAAATTACAGCCTGGTGCAGGTTGAAGAGGGGCCGAATGGCGCTGAACGTTTAGTGCTGGCAACAGATTTAGTCAAAGACGTGATGGCCCGTGCCGGTATTGAAAAATACCATGCGCTGGGTTTCTGCAAAGGTGCAGCACTGGAGCTGACTAAACTCAAGCACCCGCTGTATGACTTTGAAGTGCCTGTCGTTTTGGGTGAGCACGTCACGACAGATTCAGGTACCGGCGCTGTACACACTGCACCTGGTCATGGTCAGGAAGACTTTGTGGTTGGCCTGAAATATGGTTTAGAAGTGGCCAACCCTGTGGGTGCCAACGGTGTGTATTTACCGGACACGCCAATGTTTGCCGGTCAGCATGTGTTTAAGGCGAACGACTCCGTGGTTGAAGCTTTAAAAGCGGCCGGTGCTTTGTTGTTGCATAAGTCTTACAACCACAGTTACCCGCATTGCTGGCGCCACAAGACGCCAATTATTTTCCGCGCTACACCACAATGGTTTGTCAGCATGGAACAGGCTGGTTTACGTGCCAAATCGTTGACTGAAATTGGTCAAACGCGCTGGATCCCGGATTGGGGTCAACAACGGATTGAAAAAATGGTGGCAGGTCGTCCGGACTGGTGTATTTCCCGTCAACGGACCTGGGGGGTGCCTATTGCGCTTTTTGTGGATAAAGACACCGGCGCGTTGCACCCGAATACCAAAGACTTAATGGAACAGGTCGCAAAGCTGGTTGAGCAACAAGGCATTCAGGCCTGGTTTGATTTAGAAGCTGCCACTTTGCTGGGGGCTGATGCGGCGCAGTATGTCAAAGTCAGCGACACCCTGGATGTGTGGTTTGACTCAGGCGTGACCCACGCTTGTGTCATTGACCCACGCCCTGAATTTGGTGGTGCCACTCAGGCTGACCTGTATTTAGAAGGTTCGGATCAGCACCGCGGCTGGTTTATGTCGTCTTTGATGACAGGTGTGTCTATTAAAAACCACGCACCTTATAAACAAGTGCTGACACACGGTTTTACCGTGGACGGTGAAGGCCGCAAAATGTCCAAGTCTTTGGGCAATGTGGTATCGCCGCAGGATGTGATGAACAAACTGGGCGCCGATATTCTGCGTTTGTGGGTTGCCACCACCGACTACACCTCGGAAATGACAGTGTCAGATGAAATTCTGAACCGCGCTGCCGACAAATACCGCCGCATTCGTAACACTGCCCGTTTCCTGCTGGCGAATCTGCACGGTTTTAACCCTGCAACAGATTTAGTGCCACTGAATGAGCTGGTCGAGCTGGATTTATGGATGGTGCAACGTGCTGCTGCATTACAACAGGAAATTGTTGCTGCTTATGACGATTACCAGTTCCACGTCGTCAGCCAGAAATTAATGAATTTCTGTACTGTTGAGCTGGGTAGTTTTTATCTGGATGTGATTAAAGACCGTCAATACACCGCCAAAACCGAAGGCCATGCCCGTCGTTCTTGTCAGACGGCGCTTTATCATATTATTGAAGCCATGGTGCGCTGGATGGCGCCGGTGATGAGCTTTACCGCACAGGAAATCTGGGAGAGTTTACCAGAGCGCCAAGAGCGATTTGTATTTACCGGCGTGTGGTATCAGGGCCTCAACGCAGTGCCTGCTGGTAAACTGGATGACGCTTTCTGGCAACAATTGCTGCTGGTGCGTGATGAAGTGAACAAAGTAATTGAAGGCGCGCGTAAAGAAGGCAAAGTAGGTGCTTCGTTACAAGCCGAAGTGACGTTATTTGCAAAGGGTGACCTGGCGCAGTCGCTGCAAAAAATTGCGTCTGAGCTGCGTTTTGTGTTGATCACTTCAACAGCTGACGTATCAAGCGACACAGCACCGGCAGAGGCTATTGCCACTGATATTGAAGGTTTAACAGTGTTAGTGCACGCATCCACAGCCGCTAAGTGCGATCGCTGTTGGCACCACCGCCATGATGTCGGCGCCAATGCGGCGCATCCGTTAATTTGTCTGCGTTGTGTTGATAACGTGGAAGGTGCGGGTGAAGCAAGGGTGTTTGCATAATGTTGTTATTTAAAGAATCGGGCTGGCGTTTCTGGTGGCTGGCACTTTTAGTGCTGGTTGCCGACCAGCTGACAAAAGTCTGGGTGATTCAGAGTTTTAGCTTAGGCGAATCTATTCAGGTGTTGCCGGTGTTTAATTTTACCTATGCCCGCAACTATGGCGCCGCCTTTTCCTTTTTAGGGGATGCCGGTGGCTGGCAACGCTGGTTGTTTACCTTGATCGCCGTGGTAGTGTCCATCGTACTCAGTGTCTGGTTAGCCAGGTTACAGCGGCCACAATGGAAGTTATCGCTGGCCTTGGTACTGATAGTTGCAGGTGCCATCGGCAATTTAATTGACCGCAGCCTCTATGGTTATGTCGTTGACTTCCTGCATGTTTATTATCAGGAATGGCATTACCCCGTATTTAATATTGCTGACTGCGCCATTACCATTGGTGCTGCTTTGTTAATTTGGGACAGCTTTTCACCCGATGTGGTGGAAGAAACCGGAAAAAAGTGAGTAAGTTATGTTGATTGGAGCGGGCAGTACCGTCATTTTTCACTTTGACATTAAGCTCTCAGACGGCAGCGCCGCTGAAAGCACCAGAGTGCATAACAAACCGGCAAAATTGCAGATGGGTGATGGCTCTTTATCACCAGCTTTTGAAGCTGAGTTAACTGGCATGCAGGCTGGTGATAAAAAGACTTTTACACTGGCACCTGAAGATGCTTACGGTATGCCAAACCCCGACAACATTTATTATATTGACCGCAGTAAGTTTTCCATGGAAACACCTGCTCAGGTTGGCATGATTGTCGGCTTTGCGATGCCGGATGGTTCTGAATTACCGGGTCTTATCCGCGAAGTGGTAGGCGACTCAGTGACAGTGGATTTTAACCATCCACTGGCCGGTCAGACTTTGACTTTTAACGTTGAAATTGTGCAGGTAAGCAACTAAAGATGGACATTTTTCTCGCCAATCCCCGTGGTTTTTGCGCCGGTGTAGACCGTGCCATCAGTATTGTTTCCCGTGCTTTAGAGCTGTACGAGCCGCCTATTTATGTGCGCCACGAAGTGGTGCATAACAAATTTGTGGTGGACGGCCTGCGCCGCAGTGGTGCTGTGTTCGTGGACGAGCTGGACGAAGTGCCGGACGGCAATATCGTGATTTTCTCGGCGCATGGTGTATCACAAGCGGTGCGGGAAAATGCCAAACAACGTGGTTTAAAAGTCTTTGACGCCACCTGCCCGCTGGTCACCAAAGTGCATATGGAAGTGACCCGCGCCAGCCGTAAAGGCGTGGAGTGTATTCTGATTGGCCATGCCGGCCATCCGGAAGTCGAAGGCACTATGGGGCAGTACGACAATGAAGCCGGTGGTATTTATCTGGTGGAGTCGGTGGAAGATGTCGAGCGGCTGGTGGTGAAAAACCCGGCAGAGCTTTGTTTTTCCAGCCAAACCACCTTATCGGTAGATGATACCGCTGATGTGATTGACGCACTGCGCAAGAAGTTTCCAGACATTGAAGGCCCGCGTAAAGACGATATTTGTTACGCCACCCAGAACCGCCAGGACGCTGTGCGTGAACTGGCGGCTAAAGTGCAGTTGTTGTTGGTGGTTGGCGCCAAAAACAGCAGTAACTCCAACCGCTTACGTGAGCTTGCTGAAAAAATGGGCTGCACAGCTTATTTGATTGATACCGCCGCTGATATTCAGCAGCAGTGGTTGGCGGATGTCACGGCAGTGGGTGTGACTGCCGGTGCTTCAGCACCTGAAGTGCTGGTGCAACAAGTAGTACAACAGCTGACCGCCTGGGGTGGCAAACAAGTAATTGAACATCCGGGCCGTGAAGAAAATGTGGTATTTGCTGTCCCGGCAGAGCTGCGTTAAGGTGCTTTGATGGCTGCTCAATCAGCGTTAACTTTGCAGTTTGAGCAGTTATTACCGGCTTTTTGCCGTGGTAAAGTGGTGATCCGGGTGATGGTGTTGGCGCAGGCACTGGCCATTTTGCTGGCTTTGGCACCAACACTGGATAAAGATTTTTGGGCCCGCCTTGGTTTAGTTTCTTTGTTTGTGCATTGGGTGGCTTTACTCACAGTCGCTTTGTTATGCCAGTTTAAAAAACCGCTGCTCCATTTGCCGCCGCGCCAACTCAGTGGCGTCGCGCTGCTGCTGTTGTTGTTCGTGACTTTTTCAGTCAGTACTGCTGCTTTTATGTTGCTTAGCCACAACGGCTGGCAAAGCCGCGCCGATTATTTTGCCTTTATTCTGCAAACCCTGTTAATTGCGCTGTTGGTTGGCGGCATGGGTATTCAGTTATTTGCGCTTTATATTGAACACAGCTGGCGCTTGCAGGCGCAGTCGCGCTCTGAGTTGGATGCACTGCAAGCCAGAATTCGTCCGCATTTTTTATTTAATAGCCTCAACACTGTGGCTGAACTCACCCAACAAGACCCTGCAGCGGCCGAAAATGCGTTGTTGGATTTGGCCAGTTTATTCCGCGCTGCGCTTAATGCCGGTACCCAGGTGCCGCTGCAGCAAGAGCTGGATTTAGCAAAGCAGTATCTTGCGCTGGAACAATGGCGGTTAGGGCAAAGGTTAAGGTTGCATTGGCAGGTGCCTGCTGAGTTACCGCAAGTGCAGTTGCCTTGCCTGACGTTACAGCCCCTACTGGAAAATGCCGTGCATCATGGCGTGGAAGCTTGCCAGCAAGGAGGAGACATCCGGCTGGAGCTGATTGTTTCCAAAGCGTATCTGACTATTTTACTCACCAATCCTTTGCCGGAGCGCAGCGCCAGAGCGGGCAACGGCATCGCTTTGGAAAATACCAAAAGACGGCTGGAATTGCAGTTTGGTGACGACGCCAGGCTCAGTACCAGCAAGCAGGAAGGTGAATTTCGCGTCAAGCTGGTGATCCCACTGATGAATCATCAGGGTCGCCCATCATGAAAATTCTGATTGTGGATGACGAACCTTTAGCCCGTTCGCGTTTACAGCGGCTACTCAGTGCATTTCCTGAACATCAGCTGATAGGAGAAGCCAGCGACGGTGACAATGCGCTGCGTCTTGCCACTGAATTACAGCCTGATTTGGTGTTTCTGGATATCAAAATGCCGGGGCGCGACGGGCTGGAGGTTGCCGCTGAGCTGCTGCATTTAGCACTGCCGCCTGCTGTGGTATTTTTGACCGCGCATCCACAACATGCGTTGGCCGCTTACCAGGTGGCGCCAGCAGACTATTTATTAAAGCCTGTCAGTGCAGCGCAGCTGGCGGCCACTTTGCAACGGATTGGGCTCACCACCAAAGCCCATCTGCAAAAACAACAGGCACAACAATGGCTGAGTTACAAAACAGGCAAC
>JAYRUI010000055.1:0-10529 GCA_041919175.1 Rheinheimera sp.
GCGCACTGAAAAAATTGAAGGCCAGGAATATGTCATCACCAAAGAAGACAACATCCTTGGTGTGATCACTGAATAAGTAACAACAAACAGATCTTCAACGTTTTCAATTGATAAGATTTTTCGAGGAATAAAAAAATGGCTGCAAAAGACGTACGTTTTGGCGATGAAGCCCGTAACAAGATGCTCAAAGGCGTCAACATTTTAGCAAACGCAGTGCGCGTTACCTTAGGCCCGAAAGGCCGTAACGTCATTCTGGACAAGTCGTTCGGTTCACCCATCATCACCAAAGACGGTGTATCTGTTGCCAAAGAAATAGAGCTGGAAGACAAGTTCGAAAACATGGGCGCACAAATGGTGAAAGAAGTTGCTTCTAAAGCCAACGACGAAGCCGGTGACGGTACGACGACTGCCACAGTACTGGCTCAAAACATTATCAACGAAGGCGTAAAAGCTGTTGCTGCCGGTATGAATCCAATGGATTTAAAACGTGGTATCGACAAAGCAGTGATTGCTGCTGTTGCTGAATTAAAAGCTTTATCTCAGCCATGTGCCGACACCAAAGCTATTGCTCAGGTTGGTACTATCTCTGCAAACTCTGACGATGAAATTGGCCAGATCATTGCCAATGCCATGGACAAAGTAGGCAAAGAAGGTGTGATCACGGTTGAAGAAGGCCAGGGCTTAGCCAACGAGCTGGCTGTGGTTGAAGGTATGCAGTTTGACCGTGGTTACCTGTCTCCGTATTTCATCAATAACCCGGAAGCTGGTCAGGTTGAACTGGACAACCCGTTTATCCTGACTGTTGATAAAAAAATCAGCAATATCCGTGAATTACTGCCGGTGTTAGAAGGTGTGGCCAAGTCTGGCAAACCACTGTTAATCATTGCTGAAGATTTAGAAGGCGAAGCTTTAGCCACGCTGGTTGTCAACAATATGCGCGGTATCGTGAAAGTGTCAGCGGTAAAAGCGCCAGGTTTTGGTGACCGTCGTAAAGCTATGCTGCAAGACATCGCCGTATTAACAGGTGGTGTGGTGATTTCAGAAGAAATCGGCTTAGAGCTGGAAAAAGCGACACTGGAAGATTTAGGTACTGCTAAACGTGTGGTGATCACCAAAGACAACACCACGATCATCGATGGTGCCGGTGAGCAAGATGCGATTAACGGCCGCGTAAAACAAATCCGTCAGCAAGTGGAAGATGCCACTTCAGACTACGATAAAGAAAAACTGCAAGAGCGCCTGGCGAAGTTAGCTGGTGGTGTTGCGGTGATTAAAGTGGGCGCTGCCACTGAAATCGAAATGAAAGAGAAAAAACACCGCGTAGAAGACGCACTGCACGCAACCCGTGCTGCCGTTGAAGAAGGTGTGGTACCTGGCGGTGGTGTGGCGCTGGTACGTGTTGCTGCCAAACTGGTTGACCTGCGTGGCATCAATGAAGACCAAAACCACGGTATCAAAATTGCGCTGCGTGCGATGGAAGCACCACTGCGTCAAATCGTTGATAACGCCGGTGACGAGCCTTCAGTTGTGGTCAACAACGTGAAAAATGGTTCAGGCAACTACGGTTACAACGCTGCAACTGGCGTGTACGGCGATATGCTGGAAATGGGTATCCTTGACCCAACCAAAGTTACCCGTTCTGCACTGCAATTTGCTGCTTCTGTTGGTTCTCTGATGATCACCACTGAAGCCATGGTGACAGAGCTGCCGAAGAAAGACGCGCCTGCTATGCCAGATATGGGCGGTATGGGTGGTATGGGCGGCATGATGTAATTTTTTACATCATTGTTTCTCAAAGAAAAACCCGGCTTTTGCCGGGTTTTTTGTTTGTGGTTCTTCGGTTTTTTCTCAATAAAATGCTCCGAGGATCTCCCCGGATAGCGGATTGTTTTGCATTAGAAAATTGATTCCCAGATTGTTATTGATGACAGACTTAAAAACGGCGTGAATGGCGAACGCAACCACCAGTAACTACTGCGTTCGCCCGTTCGCGCCTCCCGCGCTCACTCTTGAATGCTCACTCCGCAGTTGCTGGTGTTTGCTGGTGAGGTGGCTGCGCAGAAAATGCTTCAGCTGTTTTACTGCAATGATACGCCGATTAAGCGGCATATTAAGTTAAAGGTAGCAGCCCATCCGTATGATTTGGCCTTTGAGGAATACTTTGAGCAGCGGCTGCAGCGCACTTGGATAGAATCGATGGCTGGTCAGTGGTAAGTGCTTTACCTCTGGCAACGGCGGCAGAAATGCTGGCCGCTATGCCGGTTCCCGTTAACTTTTGAAACAGAGTGGAATATTCACCACATTGTGGAAAAGGTAAAAGGCGGATCGGATGAGCTGGATAACTTGGTATTGCTTCACCCTAATTGTCACCGGCAATTTCATCGCAATGTGCTAGATTGATATGTATTTAACTAATATAGGGAAATTGAACGTATGAAAAGTATCTTCAAAGATGGCTCGAGGTACCTAGTGCATTTTGATGGTGGAGAAATCGGAGTTGTTGATTGCGATGAATATGTTCGTATGAATGGAGAGCTAATCTACCGTATAGATGGCTCTGAAGTTTATACGGCAGGTTCAAATGCTAAATATGTGGCTGAACTAAACGGTTTGGTAGCAACTAGCATTAAAGATGGCAGTCAGTTGTTTAGTTTGAAACCAGACAATGCTTAAGTAGTTCAGGTATGTTGCTCAAGGTTAAAATGGCAAGGGGGCGCCTCTGCCCCCGCCACCGACTTACAGCAACATCATCATGGCAATTTTCAGCACAATGATGATTAAGACTGGGTCTATTTCGACTTTCAGCTCAAGTTTCATCTTAGCTCCTGCAGGTTGGGGTTGAAGTATGAGCTGCTAGCACGGTTACCCGCGATAGCGCTCTATGTGTCATCTAAGGCGACGCCTTTGAACGACATATGACTAAACCCGGATATGGCCCGAGTCCGCCACTTCCACCAACAAGGGATTAAGATCGTCAAAACAAAGTGAAGATAAGTGGTTTGAACCAGTCGGTCAATCGGTTTTACGTCGCCGTCGGTACCTCGGTACTGACTTATAAAGGCTTGAGCCGTATGCGGGGAAACTTGCTTGTACGGTTCTTAGGGAGCGGCGGCGCAGCAATGCGCTGCTGCTACCCGAAATTTTTTACATCACTGTTTCTCAACGAAAAACCCGGCTTTTGCAGGGGGTTTTGTTTGTGGTTCTCCGGTTTTTTATCAATAAAATTGCCTTCAGCAAAACACTCCACCTTCGATTTGCTTTACGTCACCTGGCATTGCCATACCGATAGAAAACCAAATACCGGTGCTGCGCTGTGAGCATTCAAAAGTGAGCGCGGGAGGCGCGAACGGGCGAGCGGCGTAGTTGCCGGTAGTTGGTTTAAATAAGCAGGTTTTCCAGACTGTTGTTAAAAACAGTTTCACCAGGAAAAATGAACAAAAGCCCAAAAGCCCAAAAGCCCAAAAGCCCAAAAATTTCCCAGCAGGATGTTTTGTATAACATAAAAAAAGCCCCGCTATATCTGCGGGGCTTTGGTCTTTAACAGGATAAAACCGGATTATTTATTGCGACGACGCAACCATAATACCGGGACTAACAGCAGGCTGAACCAGCCGAAGTTACCACCACCGGTTGTACTTGGTTTTACACCTGGCACCACTGGTGCTGGTACATCATTGACTTTTACGGCTACTGTTGATTTCACAGCGTCTTTACCGTCACTGACCGTCACTTCAAATTTAATTTCGTCTGAAGCTGTTGTTAGTTGTGGTGCTTTAACCGTTGCCTGAGCTTTATCAGCATTGGTGATCACTGAATTAATACCGGCGATTTGTTTCCAGCTGTAAGTCAGTTTATCAGCAGTGTTGGCATCAGTTGCGGTTACCGACAAGGTTACATCTGAGCCTTCGTTTACGCTGGCAGAACTAGCTGACGCAGCTTTGGTGATCATCGGCACGCGGTTATCACAAGCCACACTGTCACCTGCAACCACGTCTGAGAACACTGAACTATTGATATTCGTGAACTTCACGTTGTCGATAAACCAGCCAATTTCATTGCTGTTGGAGTCTGATACTGCACGGAAACGGAATTTCACCTGGTTGCCGTTTAAGGCTGCACCAAAGTTAATCGCCTCGTTACCACCCAGCTCATCATTCATAATACCGGTAAAGGTTTTACGACCTGGCAGTAAATCCTCCAGTTCGCTGGTATAACCCGCGCCGCTGAATGTTGCATAGACCGGAGCGCCACTGGCTGTAGTGCCGGTTTGCACCTTGGTCACATCCATCCAGGCGCCGCCGTTGATGCTGATTTCAATAACACCACCGTCATACGCTTCTTCAAACTCAAAATAATGCCAGAAGTTCATCACGAAGTCGGTACCATAACCCACTTCAAAAGCTTTGGTTTCGTACACGACATCTGAGCCAAAACCATTGTTGGCAATAAACATATATTGCGAACCAACATCGTGGTTGTTGTCGTTAAACAGCTCTGCATAAGTGGAATCCATCACACGGCTGCCTTTGGCAAGGTCGCCACCTGATAACACCACTTCTTTAAAGTTGTTTAAAGAAGCGTAGGTTTCCATGTTGTCGGTGCTGCTTTGATTTGACGGCTGACGTGGGGCAAAACCCATATTCACTAAATCTGACAGCGCATAGCTGGTAGCGACGACACCTTCAGCCAGGCCCGGGAAGCTCAGTTTTAACGCTAAAGTGTCGGCAGTGGTAGCACCAGACAGTTTAAATTCAATTGGTGCTGTGGTGGCGCTGCTTAAAACGTCCATTTTTGGCAAGGTAATTTCGCCGTTATTGGCAAAAGTTACCGTCTGACCACTGGTTACTTCTACTTTAGCTTTGACGTTTTCCAGCACTTTGTTACCACGGTTCATCAGCTTAAAGCTGACAGTACCGGTTTCACCATTGTCCAGAATGCCGTCGTTGCTGCAGAACCCTGCAGTTAAACCTTCATAGTTGGTGTTCAGGTTGTGGCTGGAAACTTCAAAAGTAGCCAAGTCTGTCAGGCTGGATTCCACCACACCTTTATGCTGAATATTCAGACGGTCCGGTGATTTAGCACCTAAGCCCATACCACGGCCGGCAAATGCCTTCAGCAGTGACTTATAGTCTTCCGGATCTTTGGCATAAGCCGCAGCCAGAATAGCGTCGCGTGCTTCAGTGTAAGTTGGGCCTACCGGTGTCATCTTGTAGCCGTTAACGAGGTAACCCAGCATACGGTGACGTGCCTGGTCGAAGCTGTGGCGGTCATCGTTCACCAGATTTACAAAACCATCCCACAATGCTGTTGCCCATACTTCACCCGCAGAGTGCACCTGAGCACCGCCTGTGTTGGCGTCTGTGGCTACACCACGACCGACTTCAATATTGCGGAAAGATTTGCCGTTGACTGTTTTATCAATGGAATAAGGGACTGAACGAATACCATAGTAGAAGGAATCGACATAACTGATAGCGGCATAAGCGCGTTGCAGTTTGTCGTTACCTGGCAGCTCTAAATCTTTGGCTTCGGCAATCATCATTAAGGCATGGAAATCACCCCAGCCTTCGCCCATAGAACGGCCCTGGTTGTTGTACAGACCGTTACCGTTACCCACTAAACGGTTACTGATATAGTGGCCCCATTCGTGTGAAACGATGGCGTTGTCCCATGAGCTGTCTTTGAACGGACGGCTGTTAAACATTTTTACTGAAACTGTTTTGCCGGCAGCAATGTCAGCATAAATTTTGTTACCGTCCGCCTGGGAAATACCAATATTTGGGATCTTCACTGTGGCGTCTGTGCCGCCCATACCAGGTAAACCTGTGGCAGCGTTGTTGACTACAATAACGCCAATGGCACCTTTGTCCTGGGCGTTTTTCACTTTGACGGTAAAGGTACAGGTACCACGGTCGACAATGACAATTTTGCCGGCCATATCGGCGCCATTGGCGGCCGGAGTACAGCCATCACGGCCAGGCGCTACACCATCGTCAAATACCACCACATCGCCGGTTAAATCAAACTGGCCCTGACCGAAACTTGAACGTTGCATTTCAGTGATGGTAATTGGGGCGCCATCGGCTGAAGCAACAACACCATAATCTTCACCAAAGGTGGCATCTTTGCTGTCCCATAAATACATCTGCATGCGTGGTGAGCCACCGTCTGCCGGTGTAGACATATTGGCGTTATTAAAGCCTGAATAATCCTGAACTTCGGCGCGGATAGGATCTTTTTCAACACCGCCGCGGCCATAGTTGTTTTGTTGGGCGTTGCCCGACTTTTCGTCAAAACCGTAATCGTAGAACAAATCGTGTAAATAGTTGTTCATATAGAACAGGTTCACGATAGCTGCTTTACGGTTATGTACCGAAGTTTCCGCTTCGTCAGTACGATATTTGTAGTCAAAAGTGAAAGGCGCTGTGGTTTCTGCGGCATAATCGCCATTACTGAAGCCGTTTGGTGCAATAGCGTCAATATAAGCAAAAACGTTGTTACCTGAAGTGGTGGTGGCGTCATCTGCCAACCATGCATCTTTAGTGCTGATTGGACCGTGCGTCATTTTCACCAATGGCGCGGCTAAGTAAGTGGTCGCGTCAGTCTGATCGGCGTCTGTTGCCGGAATAACGTTACCATGCGGGCCGTCCCATGGTTTGCCATCGTTATTGGCATAAACCCGGTAGTCAAACGCAGAAGCGTGCGCTTTTAAGCTGTTTTTAAACAGTACTTCACCGGTTTCAGCGGCAATCACATAACTCATGTACTCAGAGTCGACCGAACCTTCTTCGGCGTATTCAATTTCGACATAATGCGCTGCAATCAGTTGATTTTTCTTATCAAAATAAACCGGCTTTGCTCTGGGTTCACCTAACAGTTTTAATTTGCTGTTTTGGTTTTGCACGGCAAACATCGTGTATTTGTCCGTTGACTGCTCAGCTGTCACTTCAACAGTGCTGATATCGCCGCCTGAGGCTTTAAATGCAGCTAAAACGGCTTCGTCTGAGCGGGCGAACACAGCAGAAGAAGCACCTGCTGCTAAACCTTTTGCCGCAGAGGCCAGGGTGCCGGAGCCGGCAACCAGGTTAAACTCGGCGTCCATTAATACGTTGTATTCTTTATTAAATACTTCGACGCCTCTGAGTTCCTGACGGAATTTTGCAATTTTAACGCCGTCATCACTTTGATAAGAATGGGCGAGTACTGCGGCCATTCCTGCCTGTTTACCTTTACTGACTGCGCCGGTCAGTGCATTCAGGTAATAAGCTGCAGCAAACTCTAACTGATGATCAGCTGCAACAGCACCCAAATTTGGTTTTTGTAAGCCAACAGGAGCCCAGGCAAAAGTGGTTTCGCCGGTTTGTTGGTCATACTGCTGTGCCATTCCGCTGACTGTAGCCACTTGCGCCGGTGATTTTGCCATAGGGGAAGAAAGCTGAGATGCCGATACGTAACTGGTGCCGAGGGATGCACCAATCAGCAGCGGTAATAACGCCGGAGTGAATTTTTTCATTGTTGTTCCTTGGATTAATTGTTATTGCTTTGGTCGATCAAATAATAAACACTTAAGTTTTATATAATTAATCAATAGTTAAATCAACGAATTGTTAATGACGTTCATCGCAAAAGTTACGAAAAAAACAAACAATTTATCGGAGGGGTGGGCAGTGAAAATGTCTGTGATATTGGTTATTCAGCTGCTTTTTTTGACTGCTTGCGCTGGTCCGCCAATGACGCCCGCTGCAGCGTTGTCAGAGAGTATTTCAGTGCCATCACCGAAAAAATATGAAATAGTCCGGCCTGAACCAGGGCAGAAGCCATTAAAACCTCGCAGTATTCACATCAACGGTAAAAAGTTTTTGCGTTACAAGTCTGAAACGCCCTGGCGCTTGTTTGATACCGAACTGTCGCAATATGTCATTGCAACCAATGTGCTGGTGCTAAGTTGTAAAGATTTATCTGAGGCGCTGGCCACCGCCGGGCTGGAAGGAACTTTGAAAAAGTGGCAACAAATTGCGTTCAATACCTATCAGGCATCTTTTGATATGCAGTCGATTGAGCAGCATTACCGGCGTTTGCACAAAGCCGGGCTTGTGGTGGAATGGCAATTAGACTATAGCGCACAGCGCACGGCTGAAGAGATGTAACCATTGTTTGTCAGTAGTATGTAATTTTTCTATTGCATCTCTTTGCATTTTTTCACGTCTTCAAACTTTATCCATGGGCAAAAGCTATTATAGTAGGGCTGCTTTTATCAACCGGTTGGTTCCGGGAACACAGATGAAGAGGAAGTATTTTATGCGTAATTTATTGATCATATTCACCACAACCCTTCTGTTCAGTGTGAGCGCTTTTGCATCCACCGGGAACGCCGAAATTAAAGTCAGTTGGCAAAACCCGGAAAAATTCACCGATATCCGCCCTGGTTCAGGTACAAAAAAGGCCTACCAAAAAAGGGTGATTACAGCTTTTGATAAAATATGGGCTGATTTTGCCGCTAAGTTGCCGGCCGGTTATAGCCTGGACGTGGTGGTGACAGACCTGGATTTAGCCGGTGATGTAGAACCTATGTTTCATATCAATGGTGCGGCCAGAGGCGCCAACGATATCCGGGTTGTGAAGGATATTTATTTCCCTAAAATGACGCTGGATTACGTGTTGTATGACCAGACAAAAACTGAGGTAGCGCGTGCCAGCGGCGTTAAAATTAAAGACATGGGATTTATGCAGTCTGGCAATATCGGGCTGAAAAACCGGGAGTTTGCTTACGAGCAACAAATGCTGGAAAAGTGGTTTGACAAAGTGTTGATACCACAAGTTAAACCTGCCAAAACAGAATAACATCATGTTTTACAGCAAGCTGGCGATTTTCTGATAAATCGCCACTGCTTCTTCTCTGCTAAGCTGTCCACTGGTTGCGGCCCTTCCGATGGTACTGCTGACTTTCACTGAATCATTGTTTGTCGTTTTTTGTTCATCTGTGGCATTTTGCGGTTTTACTTGTGACAGCAGGTTCACCGAGTTGTCGGTATCAACATTCGCAACGGTTTTTTTTGCTATCTCTGCCACTGTGGGCGTGCGGTCTTTTGCCGGAAACCTGAGGTTGTTTTCGGGTTCGTTGGTGAATCGCTGTGTATTTACACCAGCTGTAGAAAGATTCATAACAAGATTCCTCCATTCACAATTAACCCGGGCACTGCGGTTAAAATCCGGCAAAGGCCTCTTAAGAATAGCTTAACGGCTTAAAGCTGTACGAAATTCATTCAGCGTTTTGTGCAGCAGCTGCAATTGTTTCACCACCAGTTCAAGTGTTGCGGTATTAAACTGCTGCGTTAAACGGATAGCTGCAACTTGCTCTGCGGTTTCTGACAGATAAGGCAAAAATCGTGGACTACTAATTCTGAACAACGAATCGGCCGGAAAAATTGCCTGATGTTTGCCTTTACCTTGTTGTGCCAGTTCATCCAGCAGTGCGTCCGCATCGACGGCTTTGCGATAAAGTTCTTTTAAATTCTGATCAAGCTGATTAAGTAGCTGTTCCATACCAAACCCTTTTTAAAAATGGCTGGTATTATGCCACAACTCAGCCTTTTTCAGGCAAAGCATCAGGTTGTTCAGTACTTTTTAGCGGGTAATTTTTTACGGCGGGAGTTTTCATCAGGTCAGATTTGTTATATCATCTCATTTATTTTTTTGGCAGCAGCAGGCACCCGAATGTTTGATCAAATTCGTCATACTCTGGATAAAGTAGGGATTGCAGTGACATCCTTATGCGCTATCCACTGCATTATGCTGCCGGTGTTATTACCTGTATTGCCTTTGCTTGGCCTGACTTCAGTGCATAACCACGCGCTGGAACGTATTGTGCTGCTAGTCACTATGGTGCTTGGTTTTATTACTATTTTTGCCGGTTTTCACAGATACCACCGCAAGTTATATCCGTTTTATTCGCTTTTTTTAGGTGGTTTTATTTACTGGCAAAAGGACCTGTTGGGCCATGAATATGAACACTTTGTGTTGATAGTAGGTGCTGCTTTTGTGGTGCTGGCGCATGTGCTGAATATCCGGCTTTGTAACCATTGCCATAGCTGCGAAAGCCATTAAATCCAGGTTTTTAGTGAAGAAAAAGCTGTGTTAAGCAAACCAGCTTTTGGCTTCATCCGGAAAATTACAAAAAATCCCGTCCACCCCTAGTTGCTTTAACCTTCTGGCTTCACGCTCATTATTGACTGTGTACACAAAAATCTTGAGTCCGCGTTTTTTCGCATCCTTTACCATCGCTTCGTCAATAAAAGCGCGGTCACAATTGACCGAAACAGCGCCAAGTTCGGCGGCAAAAGCACAATAATCCAGTGGGATAGACGCTGTTAAAGCGCCAATGGCAAGTTCGGGGGCCAGCGTTTTTACTTGTTGTAACAGCGGATGGTGAAAAGACGAAATCAGCAGTCTGGCCCAGTCTGTGCCCAAGTCGTTTCGCGCTTTTTGCAGCAGCTGTATCAGTGGCTCTGTAGTGTCGTGGCCTTTGAGCT
>JAYRUI010000056.1:0-877 GCA_041919175.1 Rheinheimera sp.
ATATTAAACCTTCTTTTACTGAGATGGAAAATTGGATTAATAACAAGGCTGCCTGATGAACGAAGCTTCGCCTGTCACTATTATCCGCCGGTCTAAAAGACGGGGGCACGAGGAAAAAAACAGTGGCGCCTGGAAAGTGGCTTTTGCCGACTTTACGCTGGCGATGATGGCGTTTTTTATGGTGTTGTGGATTTTAGAAGTTTCTACCGTAAAAGAGCGGGTAAAAGTGGCTACTTTTATGCGGACTCAATCCATTCTGGGTGGACATACCGACCCTTTTGACACTGTGAACAGCCCTTACCCGGTCGATTTGGGCGGTTCACCTTCGCCGGTGCAGATGGAAGTTTCTAACCATGAACCACAACAAACTTATGTGGCTGGTATGTCTGCACATCTGGAAATACCTGAAGGTAAACGCGAGCCGGCAGCCGGAGTGGGGGATAAACTCAGTTCGCTGATTAGCGGCCAATATGACACTCCCCCGGATTTAAGTGTATTGGCACAAGCGTTTCGCGAATTTGCCGAGATAAACAAAGCAGAAGCGAATCTGATGGTCGAGCAAATTCCGGCCGGCTTGAGAGTGATTATCCGGGATAGCGAAAACCGGCAGATGTTTATGCGTGGTCAGGTGGAGATGACACCTTATTTCGAAGACTTATTGCTGAAATTAGGTCCGGTTTTTTCGAAGATTCAGAACAAGTTATTGCTGTCAGGTCATACCGATGCAACTTCCTTTAATAGCAGCCAATATAGCAACTGGGAACTTTCCGGTGACAGGGCTTTACAGGCGCGGCAGGTACTGGCTGCAGGTGGTATGCCACCAGAGCGGATTGCGCAGGTCAGTGCTTTTGCGGAAACTATGTTGCTGAATAAAAGT
>JAYRUI010000056.1:887-10441 GCA_041919175.1 Rheinheimera sp.
AGGCGCCAGCGAAAATCGACGGATTGAATTATTGATCCTGACAAAAAAAGCGGAACAACAGTTACTGGATATGTTCTCTTCAGAAAAAGAAAATAACGCACTGGATGAGGCAGCTGAAGCGGCCCGGAAAAATGAGCCTGTGCTCAGAACTAAATCTTAGGAATTTTATGCCGTATTTACGCCAGCAGGGTGGTCGTCAGTTTTATCGTTGGTATTTTTACGACCCGGCGCAGTCGCTGGAGCGCCAGTCAAAAGGCATTGCAGTGCGCTTATTACGTGATTCATTGTTTGGCGGCGAGATTGGTTTTGCTGTAGTAAAAGACATGAGCATCGGTGGTTCCGGTCTGTTAGTACCTACCCTTGATCAGGTTCCTGATAAGTTTTGGGTGATGTATGACAATGATATTAAAGTAAAAGCTATTGTCAGGTATCGCAAAAAGGTCAATGACAAGCTAGAGTTTCTGGGATTGCAATGGCTTGGAAAGGATTACGCGGTGAGGCTGCGGTTATTGCGTAGATTGCGTCGGCAGGCTTTTATGCAAAAGCATGATCACTTCCGTTTGGTCGCCAACGCTTCCCGTTAGCCTTGCTATACATACAGGTATGTGGAATTTGATGAGTAGTAAAAAACAACAACTGACAAAATTGCTAAAAGGCGAGCAGGCTGACATTTTGCAGCCTTATGCTCTGACTGAGCAGCAGCGTTATTTCGAACATGCCAGCCAGATTGCACGCAGCCGTCTGACAGATTACGGCAACGCATTACAGATTGAACTGGGCCGCATGCTCAGAGACGTCGAATTCAGTCTTGACGTCAATTTATGCAGCAGTGTAGGGCTGGAACAATGGCTGAGTGAACCAGGCGTGTTACTGCTCGATTCAACTTTGCCGCTCGAAAAAGACCTGATTTGTTATATGTCGATTGATTTTCAGGCTGTGCATAACATGGCGGATCTCTGTCTTGGCGGTCAGCTGACAGACGAAAAAGCATTGGTGGAAAAAGTTGAATTAAGCAGTTCAGAACTGCGCATAAGCTGTCGTTTATTGCAAAAACAAACTCAGGTGCTGATGCAGTCATTGTTTAATCAGCATTTACCTATTTCTGCTTATGTTTACAAACAACAATTGCAGTTTGAACCTTATGCTTACATGCCGTTTAAAGTACGTTTTATCCTCGACAATACGGTGGTCAGTTGGTTTATCTGGTTGCCGGTGGAGTTGTTTTTAGCCGATAGCGCCGGACTTTCCCAGCATGAAGAACCTGCGCCACAGGGGCCTTTGTTGCAAGACTGGATGCAGGTTCCGGTGAAAGCGAATGTTGAAATGGCGAGAAAACAGGTAACAGTTCAGCAACTGGAGAGCTGGCTACAGGGTACAGTGTTGCCGCTGGAGTTGTTTAGCGACATGCCTTTTCGCCTTGGAAAACAAACGTTGTTTTATGGCAATGTGGCAGAAGAAGGCAATCAATTAATGTTTCAAGTCAGCACTATTGCAGAGAGTAAATAATGAGCGAAACGCAAAACAACAATAACAATCCATTGGCAGATCTGGATATGCTGGAAATGGACGACTTGTTTGGTGAGGCAAAAAGCGCTTCGTCTGCCGCGGCGGGTCAGGGCATCGGCCGTTTTATGGATGTTCCCCTGACAGTAACGCTGGAAGTGTCCAGTGCCGAAGTGACCCTTGGTGAGTTATCCAAAGCCCAGGCCGGTGATGTGCTGGCATTGGAAAAAACAGTCGGTGAACCGCTGGATGTCAAAGTGAACGGCGTGTTGTTTGCCAAAGCCGAAGTGGTGATGGTGAATGGCAAATATGGTCTGAAGTTTGTCAGCAGTAACAAAGAGCCAGCCAACAATGGCTAAATACATGCTTGCAGGCTGTTTGCTGCTGGCACTCCTGTTGTTGCCATTTGGAGTTGGGGCTGAAGATCTGACATTACTGTCAGTCACTGACAGTGAAACAGGTCAGGACTACAGCGTTAAACTGCAAATAGTTTTGTTAATGACGGTACTGAGCCTGTTACCCGGCATAGTACTGATGATGACCTCGTTCACCCGCATTATTATTGTGCTGGCTATCTTACGTCAGGCGCTCGGACTGGCCCAAAGCCCGCCCAATCGTATTCTGATCAGCATAGCGCTGATGCTCAGTTTGTTAATCATGCGTCCGGTTTGGCAGGATGTTTACCAGAATGCGGTAAAACCTTATCAGGCCGATACCATGACGCTGGAGCAAGCCATAGCCCGGGCTGAAGTGCCGGTACGGCAATTTATGCTGGCGCAGGTGCGGGAAAATGAACTGCATCAGGTACTGAAAATTGCCCAACAGCCCACCACTATGGCGGCCGCTGACGTTCCCTTTGATGTGTTGTTGCCTGCTTTTGTGCTCAGCGAATTAACCACGGCATTTCAGATTGGGTTTATGTTGTTTATTCCGTTTTTGATTATTGATCTGGTCGTTGCCAGTGTTTTGATGTCGATGGGTATGATGATGTTGTCGCCGCTGATCATCAGTTTGCCGTTTAAGTTGATGATTTTTGTGCTGGCCGATGGCTGGTCTATGGTTGCAGGCACTTTGTCAGCTTCCTTCGGGGCCGCGCCATGAACACCGGTATGGCTGTTGAGCTGGTCAGCAACGCCATTTTTATGATTATTGAAATCTTATTGGTGTTGATAGTACCTGGCTTGTTGTTAGGTATTGTGGTGGCTATTTTCCAGGCCGCCACGTCAATTCAGGAACAAACCCTGACGTTTTTACCGAGGATGCTGCTGACCTTATTAATGGTGGTGTTTGCCGGGCATTGGATGATCCAGAAACTGCTGGATTATTTTGCCCAGCTGAGCCTGATGATCCCGGGAGCCATAGGGTGAGTCCACTGCTGAATCTGACCAGCGAACAGCTGATGGTTTGGTTTGGTACTATCTGGTGGCCTTTTATCCGGCTGGCGGCATTTTTCTGGGCCATGCCGGTATACGATAATCCGGCGGTTGCCCCCAGAGCCAGAGTCATGACGGCGCTTTTTTTAAGCTTTTTATTGTCATCTTACGTGGAAGTTATTCCTGTGGACCCCTTTTCAGCAGAAGGTGCCATAGTGACAGGGGAACAGATTATTTTCGCCCTGGTGATGGCGGCAGCCGTGCGCATGTTGTTTGACGTGCTGGCGCTGGCTGGACTCACCATCTCCATGCAAATGGGTTTATCGATGGCAATGATGATGGACCCCGGCAGTGGTGATCAGGTCTCGGTACTCAGCCAGCTGTTTTGGGTGATGACAGTCTTGTTATTTTTTGCCTTTGACGGCCATTTAATTGCACTACAGTTGATGGTCGACAGTTTTAGTTTGTGGCCCGTAGGCAGTAGCTTGTATCAACTTGATTTGATGTCGCTGGTGCAGTTATTCGGCTGGATGCTTGGCGCCACTTTAACAGTGGCATTACCTGCCATTATCGCCATGTTGCTGGTGAACTTAACTTTTGGTGTTGCCAGCCGCTCTGCACCTAGTATGAATTTGTTTTCTTTGGGTTTTCCAATGACTTTGTTACTCGGTTTTGTGTGTGTTTATCTCACTCTGTACCAGATGGGGGCACATTTTTTCAGCCTTGCTGAATATGTGTTTTCCATCATGCGACATGCGATGGGCTGAAGATGTCAGAAAATACCGGTCAGAATAAAACCGAAGATCCCACGGAGCAGCGAAAGCGAAAATCCCGAAAGGAAGGCCAGGTTGCGCGTTCGAAGGAGCTCAATACTGCTCTGGTTATTCTGATGGGCAGCGCAGCTATGTTGTGGTTTGCTGATTTATTTATGGAGCTTTTCCAGCTGCTGGCACAAAGCAGCTGGCAACTGGATAAAGATTCGCTGAAACGCGATGACTTGATGACCAGTGCTTTAGCAGGTGCATTGTTACAAATGCTGGGGGCGGGTTTTCCGTTTTTTATCACTTTGTTTATTGGCAGCTGGATTGGTGGCATTTTTCCGGGCGGCTTTAATTTCTCCCGCAAGATGTTGGGGCCAAAATTCAGCAATCTGAATCCTATTTCAGGCTTAGGCCGTATGTTTGGCGGTGAAAGTCTGATGGAGCTGGCAAAATCTATTCTCAAAGTCAGCTTATTGGGGGGCTGTTTGTGGGGGCTGATGAGTCATCTTGCCGCCCGGCTGATGTTTTTACAGCATATGGATTTAGCGCTCGCTGCTAAAGAAGGGCTTGAGCTTGTTTCTTTCAGCCTGATGGTGCTGGCTCTGGCGCTTGTATTGGTTGCTGTGATTGATGTGCCATATCAGAAGTTTCAGGTTTCCAGCAAGATGAAAATGACCAAGCAGGAAGTCAAAGACGAGCGCAAGTCCACCGACGGTAATCCTGAAATTAAAGGCCGGATACGGCAAATTCAATATCAGATAGCCAGCCGGCGCATTGATGACAAAGTGCCAACTGCCGATGTGATTATTACCAACCCGACCCACTATGCTGTGGCGCTGAAATATTCAGAGAAAAAAGCCAAAGCGCCATATGTGGTTGCTAAAGGGGTGGACCAGATTGCAATGCGTATCCGGGACGTTGCCCAACGTCATCAGCTGGAAGTTCTGGAATTGCCGCCCTTAGCAAGAGCGATTTATTTCTCTACCAGAGTGGATCAGGAAGTGCCACGTGGTCTTTATACCGCCGTCGCCTACGTTTTGACTTATGTCATGCAGTTAAAAGCTTATAAACAAGGTCGTGGCCACAAGCCGGCGCCACTGCCTGAACTCACGATACCGGCCAGCCTGCAGAAGCAGGCGAATGAACGAGGAAATTCACTGTGAACTGGCGTACTTTGTCCCAACCCTATACCGCAATTCCTGTGCTATTGCTGGCTGTTCTGGCGATGGTGGTGTTGCCCTTGCCTGGCTGGTTGCTGGACATTTTGTTTACTTTTAACATTGTGCTTTCCATCGTGGTGTTGCTGGTTGCTGTGTCTGCCAAAAAGCCGCTGGATTTTTCCGTCTTCCCGACAGTGTTGCTTGTTGCTACTTTAATGCGGCTGACTTTGAACGTTGCCTCTACCCGGGTGGTGTTGCTGAATGGTCATGAGGGTACTGATGTAGCCGGTCGCGTTATTCAGGCATTTGGTGAAGTGGTTATCGGCGGTAACTATGTTGTTGGTATGGTGGTGTTTGTCATTCTGATGGTGGTGAACTTTGTTGTAATCACCAAAGGTGGTGAGCGGATTTCCGAAGTATCAGCCCGCTTTACCCTTGATGCCATGCCCGGCAAACAAATGGCAATTGATGCTGATCTGAATTCAGGTCTTATAGGGCCGGAACAAGCCAAAGAACGGCGTGAAGTGATTGCCAAAGAAGCAGATTTTTATGGTTCTATGGATGGTGCTTCCAAGTTTGTCCGGGGTGACGCCATTGCAGGTTTGGTGATCCTAATCATTAACTTGCTGGGTGGTGTTGCCATCGGCGTTTTTATGCACAGTTTAAGCCTTGGCGAGTCATTCCAGCGTTATGCTTTACTGACCATAGGTGATGGTCTGGTTGCACAAATTCCCTCACTGCTGATGTCGGTCGCAGCCGCTATTATCGTCACAAGGATGAATGACGAAGCGGAGATGTCGGATGAAATAGGCCGGCAACTGCTGGCGGCGCCGCGTGTGCTGTTAACAGCAGGTGCTGTGATGACAGTGCTTGGGTTAGTGCCCGGTATGCCCACCGCTGCTTTTTTAAGTTTTGCAGTGCCTTTGTTGTTTGCAGCCTGGCGGATGCAGCAAAAAGTCGACAGTCAGAGTTATACCGAGGTAGAAGCACTCACAGAAAAAATCAGTCAGGCGCCTGTTCCGCTTGGTTGGGATGATATTCCTTATACCGACCGGTTGTCAGTAGAACTTGGGTTCCGGCTGGTCTATCTTGCCGACAAAACCCAGGGCGAGACCTTATTGCAGACGCTCAGGGGCGTTCGTAAAACCTTGTCTGAGCTGGCTGGTTTTCTGTTACCCGAAGTGCGGGTGCGTGACAGCCTGAAATTAAACCCACAGGAGTATCAGATTAAGCTTGCTGGTGTTGCTGTGGGGAATGGTCGTTTAAAACCGCAAAAGTTGCTGGCGCTGAACACAGGCGAAACCTATGGTCAAATGGACGGCGAAGTCGCCCGCGACCCTGCTTATGGTCTGGACGCCGTCTGGATAGAACCTGAAGAAAAAGCCAAAGCGCTGAATTTGGGTTATTCGGTGGTGGACACTGCCACTGTTATTGCCACTCATGTGGGTAAAGTGGTGAAAGAAAATCTGGCGGAGTTATTTGTTTTTGAAGATATCAAGCAGCTGAATAAGCGGCTGGCGCAAGTATCGCCAACGCTGGCGGAAAATCTCGACAAAGTATTAAGCGCCAATTTGCAATTAAAAGTGTTCAGGTTATTACTGAAAGAGCAGGTCACCTTGGGCGATGTAGTGACTATCGCGACAGCGTTGGTTGATAGCGCCGAAGTCACCAAAGATCCTATCTTACTGGTCTCTGATGTGCGTTGTGCTTTACAGCGGGTTTTGGTGCAGCAAGTGATAGGCGATCACGAGGAGTTAGGTGCTTTTAGTCTGGATGAGAAACTTGAACAGACGCTGCAAAGTGCGCTGAATCAGGCAATGCAATCAGGCAAAGTTGCGTTGGATAGTTTCCCTATAGCGCCGAATTTGCTGAGTCAGTTCCAGCAAGCCATGCCACAGGTTAAAGACAAAATGCAGCGCCTTGGTTATCAGCCGGTGTTGGTGGTGTTACCGCAATTGCGTCCTTTGCTGGCTAGATACGCCAGAACTTTTACCCAAGGATCTCTTGTGGTACTGTCTTACAACGAAATTCCGGAAACTGTACGTGTTAATGTATTGGGGACTTTGGGCTGAGGCGACCAATAATTCAAAAAACTTTAATTTATTTTTGCATTTTGTCGCTAAATTTTGTTTGCTCGTCTCAGGATTGAAGTTAAATAGCTGGAGCATTTTTAGGGGAACATGTTACATTATTCCCGTATTTCATAAAATTCTAATGGTTGTCTGGTTCTTAATCAGAAACAAAAAAATACAAAGTCTGGTTTTTTTAGTCTTGGTCAGTTGCAGAAACACGTTTTTAACTGATTGAAATTAAAGATTAAAGCAAAAACCAGATTTTTTTAGCAGCATTTTTTATCGTTAAGCCTGAGTTCAGCTTCTGCCGAATGTTAAAGGTCTTAACCATGCTTTGAAATTAAAAGGCAAACTGTGCCGAAAGGTCAGGACGCAAAGCCACCGGTCTAAGGGATCTGCTAGGATCCTATCGATAGCGGGGTTGCATTAGTAAGCAGCACCTTTGAGGTGAACTTTAGGGGAAGGATACTCCTTTTGCCCTGTTGTTGTACCTGTCAAAGTGAGTCTGATATGCACTGTTGTTATGTGCAGATCGCTACTTGCTCCTGCGCGTTGCTTTTAATTTGTTATTGATTTGTCACCGGTATTTTGCCGGTTGCAGAAAATAGTAATTAAAGGACGGCAATTTGTGATTGAACTTCTGATGAGTCTTTGGCTCGCGCCTGCATTGGCGGATGCAGGGCAGCAGTATATGCCCGCAGTAGATCAGTCGCACTGGCAAATCAGTGGCGACCAATTTCAATGCAGGATGTCGCAGCCGTTGGGCATGATGGCTACGCTGGCTTTTTTTAAAGAGCCGGGCCGTAACATCGAAATGCAACTGCAGCTTGATGCCAGTCACCTCGAACTGCAGGATGTGCAGGGCGAAGTTGTGACAGCTGGTTGGCAGCCGGAGCAACTGGCACCACAAATCCGGTTTTCCCCTTCTTTTACTTCAGCAAAGCTCGCCCGTTTTACCGAGCAAATTCCGCTGCTCATGCAGCAATTACAGCAAGGTTATTGGCTGAAACTGAACCTGGATCTGCCTGATCAGGCTATTGATCTGACGGTGCCCAATCTCAAATTTGATCTTGCCATTCAGCAGTTTCAGACTTGTATTGCCGGCTTGTTACCGCTGCGCTGGGAACAGGCACGGGAATATGTCGTTATTTATCCACGCGGTGAAAGATTGGCTGATGCTGAAAATCTTGCCTATCTTCAACAACTCGCAGCATACATCCAGCAAGATAAAAAAGTCCGGAAGATTCTGATAGATGGCCACAGCGATGATGCACCAACAAATCTGGCTAACCGGGTATTGTCCGAAGAACGTGCTGATGAAATCGGCTCAAGACTGATTGAATTTGGTGTGAACAAACAAAAAATCGAAATTCGTGCGCACGGTAACAGATATCCCCAGGCCGTTGGCCATGGTGGCCCAAAACACAACAGACGGGTGATGATCCGTCTGATCCGTACTCCAGCTTAAGGACAGAGGCAGATGCACATGAAACATTTATTGTGGATTGAACAAAGCAAGCCGGGTGTGGAAGTACAGCAATGTATTAAAGCTGAAGGTTATGTGCTGCAACATGCAGCGGACTTAACCAGCTTGTTAAACAGCTGCAGCGCACAGCAGCCTGACATTGTTGCACTGGCGACCGAATTGCCCGAAATCAGCATGCCGGATTTGATGTTGTTACTGAAAAAACGTTACCCATCCTGTCAGGTGATAGTGCTGGTTGATAAAACCCAACATCAACTCGCGGCACAAAGCCTGAATTACGGTGCTATCGACTACCTGCTAAAACCATTTAACACCAAACAGTTACAGAACATTTTATGCAATGTCGCTTCAATGAGCCTGGGCCTGAAAGAGTTGGTTGCTGTTTCGTTAGGTAGCCGCCAGGTACTGCAGCTGGCCAACAGAGCCGCTCAGACAGACGCCACTGTGTTATTGCATGGTGAGTCCGGTACCGGTAAAGAGAAATTAGCGCGTTATATCCACAACGTTTCACCACGCCGCGACAAACCCTATGTCGCCGTGAATTGTGCTGCTATTCCGGAAAATATGCTGGAAGCCATGTTATTTGGTTATAACAAAGGCGCTTTTACCGGCGCTGTCAGCCAGCAGATTGGTAAATTTGAAAGCGCCAATGGCGGCACTCTGGTGCTGGATGAAATTTCAGAATTGCCACTGGCATTGCAGGCCAAATTACTGCGGGTGTTACAGGAGCGTGAGCTGGAACGCCTTGGCAGCAACCAAAAAATCAAACTGGACCTTCGTATTATTACTGCAAGTAACAAAGATTTAAGGTTATTGGTGGAACAGGGTTTATTCCGTCAGGACCTGTTTTACCGTCTCGATGTTCTGCCCCTCAGCTGGCCGGCTTTGCGTGAACGTAAAGACGACATTATTCCGCTGGCTGAGTTTTTTATTCAAAAGTATGCCGATGGTAAGTACCTGTTAAGTAAAGAGGCAAAGCAGTTACTTTTGCAATATCAATGGCCTGGTAATGTGCGTGAGCTTGAGAACGTGGTGCAGCGTGCTTTGGTCATGGCGCGGGGTATTGAAGTTCAGGCGATAGATTTAAATCTGCCCATGGTACAGGCAACCCCGGAAGTGGTGAGTGCAAATAATTTAAAACGCAGTAAAAAGAATGCTGAGTTTGATTACATTCTTGGTGTTCTCACCCAATGCAAAGG
>JAYRUI010000057.1:0-10305 GCA_041919175.1 Rheinheimera sp.
GCCATTGTTCAGGCTACCGACGTATTCTTCATCCAGCAGGTTGTACAGATTCAGCTGCACAGTCACCGTCGGGTTGATTTCATAAGCGGCCATCGCGTCCATCACCCAATAGTCAGGCACAGTCACCACTGAGGCTGTTGCTGGGTTAATAGCGGCATTGTTAGAACGCGCCACTGAATCCATATAACGGGCACCACCACCAAAACTCAGCTTCTCAAGCTTGTAATTAGCCCACAAAGTGAAGGTTGTTTTTGGCGTCCACTGGATCACTGCGCCTTCGGTCGGTGATGTGCTGTAACGTGAACCGCGGGTAATTTTCGGGTCAAGCAAGGCTAAACCAGCGCTTAACTCCAGGTTTTCAACCGGCACCCCCACCAGGCCAAACTCGGCACCTTTTACGGTTTTTTCACCCACAGGCACATAAGTATTGACGTCATCGCGCACCAGCTCGTTTTTATTGACACTTTCAAACACAGCAGCAGTGGCAAACAACTTCTGGTTCAGCAGGTTCCATTTGGTACCCAGCTCCAGGTTAATACCCTTTTGTGGTTCCAATGCCGGGTTGTTCTGGTTCGTTGCAGAATTGCTCAGCTGGAAGCTGGTGCCACCTGGCGGTAACTGTGACGTGGCATAACTTAAATACACAGAGCCGTCAGCCGATGGCTTGTAATTCAGACCCACTTTATAACTGAGCAGATTGTCAGAAGCACGCTCGTGAGCACCGACTTTAGTGCCAACCGGAATGGTTTGTGGCGTGGCAGTGCCCTGAATGGTGATGTTGTCTGTGGTGGTATTGTAATGCTCAGCACGCACACCGGCACTCAGTTGCCATTGTGGGGCAATATCAATAGTATCCAGCGCATAAATGGCTGCAGTGTCGGTAGAACCTTCGGCTTTGGCACCTGTCAGTACCAGCGGTGCAAACACGTCAGATGTCGAAGGATTGTACAGGTTCGCCGCAACCTGAGTGGTGCCTGTTGGCATGGCTTTGGTGTAATTCAGCTGACTTTCATAGCTGAATTCCACACCTGAAGCCAGCGTATGTTGCAAACCAGCCAGCTTAAATTTGGCCGTCAGGTTCGACTGATTAATTAAAATCTGGTTTTTCTGATCTTTGCCCTGACGTGAGCGTGACACTGTCCAGGTGGCAGGGTCATTTTTAGTGGCGGCAGGGAATGCCAGCGCATTGACACCGGTCAGCTCATAGTCTTGCGTTGACACACCATAACGGGACGTGTTGGTTAAAGTCACATCATCAGTAAAGTCATGCTCAACCCGCAACGTCACCATATTGGCCAGCACATGGTCGAAATCACTTTTGCTGCCGTAGAAGTTGCTGCGATCAACAGCACGCAGTTCAGGGCCATTGTTTTGTGGGAAAGCCGCCGCATAAGTGCTGCTGTAATACCCTTCCAGGCCTACAGTTGGCAAACCACCGTCCTGAATATTGTCTTGTTGCATATGCAGCAGGTTTAATGTAGTGCGGGTGGTGGTATTTAAACCAAAGGCCAGCGAAGTGGCGATACCGGTGCTGTTGTTTTCCACCACGTCACGGTTTGGCACACCGCTGTCCTGGCGCAGTAAATTCACCCGGATGGCGGCATTTTCAATAGCCAGACTGCGGTTTACATCAGCCGTTACCCTTTTGTGCGAGCCGGACCCCACCACAGCAGCGCCGCTGGTAAAATCTTCCAGACCTGCCGATTTACTACCCATATTCACATAACCAGATGAAGTGCTGCGGCCGTTATCGACACCGGCCGGGCCTTTGGCAATTTCCACCTGATCAGTGTTAAACACGTCGCGGCTGATGGTGCCTAAGTCGCGAATACCATCCACATAAATACTGCCCTGAGTATCAAAACCACGCATAAAAATAGAGTCGCCGGTGGCCGTGTTGCCGTTTTCACCCATCAGCATGGTAATGCCTGGCGTGTTGCGTAATGTGTCGCTTAACGTGGTGGCAGCCTGTTGTTTAAACAGTTCTTTTTTCACCACAACGATGGTTTGTGGCGTATCCACTAATTTTTGGGTTTGTTTTGGTGAACTGGCTTTTTCGGCGATAAATTCAGCTTCAATGGCATCTGCTGTTACTTTCACTTCTTTGAGCTGACCACTGTTGTTTGCAGTATCAGTTTCAGCCAGCGCCATCGCCGGTAATGCTAATAATAACGCTGAAGCAATGGCGGAACGTGCGCCCAATTTGTGTTTTTTTGCCTGAATATACGCCATGGTTTTTCCCTTAATTGACTGTAGTAGCGAGGCAGCTTGGTGTGGCTGCAAAAACTGCCGGCATACTATCGATAATCATTCGCATTTGCAAACGATTTTCATTTGTCTGAATAAAGGGACACAGAAACCTCCTGTTGTTTTACAGGCCAATGCAGCGCAGCTGTGGTTTCAACGCAAAGCGGGGTCAATAAAGCGGGTTTTGTACTGCCGGATTTTTTGATTAAATTTTTTAATAATTGCAGCGTTTTGCGCTGTGTTTTTCAGAATCAGATGCAGACTTCTGTTTTCACGCAGGCTTTGGCTGAATTGCACCAGATGAGCCGATTGCTGGATGGAAGGTTCATGTAACAGCAAATAGTTAAATACCCTTTTATCAATAACGGCTGCCTGTAACTGGCCGTTGATTACTTTGAGGACATTATTGATATCACTGGTGGTGATCACTGGCTTTAACTGCCCTGCCGCTATCATTTCATCCAGTTTTGTCATATTCAGATAGTCCTGTACCACACCAAAACGCACAGTTGAAAGTTGGCTAAAATCGGTCAGTAATAAAGGGGCATCACGGCGCTCTACCAACCCAAGTTCACTGTAACCAATGGCGGCACTCATCAGATAACCCGGATCTGTGACCGTATACTCAGGAAAATACCCCTGATGCCCTTCTGCACCACTGCGTGCTTTGGCAACGGCCACAGGCCAGGGTAAAAAGTCAATTTGCAACTGATACCCCAAATCGGCCATGACCTGGCGCAGCAATACGGTCACTTCACCTTGCCCTGGCAATTGCTGCCCCGTGTAAGGCGGCCAATCGAGGCTGGTGAGCTTTATTTGCTCTGTGCTCTGTTGTTGTGCCTGCGCCATGACTTGCACCGGGGCTAAACTCAGCACAACAAACAGCAACAGCAGATAAAACCTCATCAGCCCAACCTCAACTGCGTAACTTGGCAAGCTGCTGATCTATATCAGCGGTAATTTGTTCTATTGCCTGGCTGATATTCAGGTTATTGCCCGACAGCGCACTTAAATCCCGGGTGGCGTCGTCAATTGCAGTGATATTACGGTTAATTTCTTCACTGACCTGATTTTGCTCTTCAGCAGCAGCGGCCACCTGAAAAGCATTATCGGCAATTGTAGAAATGCCAGTGGTGGCGCTGGATAATTGTTCGTATGAACTTTCGGCTTCCAGCAAGGTGGCACTGACTTTACCGGTATTGGCAGTAATTTGACTGACCGTGGTCGCCACTTGCTGTTGCAGTGCATAAATCAGTTTTTTAATTTCGTCAGTAGAGGTGTGAGTACGAGCCGCAAGTGACCGCACTTCATCGGCTACCACCGCAAAACCACGACCCTGCTCGCCGGCGCGCGCAGCTTCAATGGCAGCATTCAGTGCCAGCAAATTGGTTTGCTCAGCAATGGCCTGGATCACTTCAATAATGCCGTTAATTTGCTGGCTGCTGTGTGACACATTCTCCACCGCCAGCCGGGTTTGTTCAAACTCCCCGGCCACAGTTTTAAAAGCGCCGACTGTGGTTTGAAACAGTTGGTTGGCCTGCGTCAGCGCAGCCAGAGAACTTTGCGCGCCTTCGGCAGTTCGGCCGGCTAAACTGGCCACTTCATGAGCTGTTGCTGTCATTTCATGCATAGCGGACGCCACATTCTGCACTTCAGATGCCTGCACCTGAGTCGCCTGATTGGTTTGACTACTCAAACCAACCAGTTGCTGGCATTGTTGCTGCAGCGCGCCGCTGGATTGTTTCAGCGCTAAAATCATCGCTCTGAGTTTGGCGGTAAACGCATTAAAACCTTCTGCCATATCGCGCAGCTCAACGTCTTTGCTGGTGGCAAGTTCACGGGTTAAATCCCCTTCCGAGCCCGCCAGCTCTTTCATCAGCAAACTCATATTCACAATGGGCTGGGTAGCAGATTTTAGCCAAATGGCGGTAACAGCCACAAAGCCCAATAACAACACCACGCCCAGCATAATCATCCGGCCTGTGGTTGCTGCTGCATCGGCAGCAAGCTGATCTGCCAGCTGATTTGCCACACTTAATGCCACGGCTTTTGGTACAGCCACCACCACTTGCCAGTCGGCATTGGCAGCTTCAACCCGCAATTTGCGGCTGATAACAAAATCTTGTTGATAACTGGAAAGTTTGTCGCTGTTTGCCGCTAAATGCGCGCTGAATTCAGCATCAAGTTCAGGTAAAGGCTGGCCCAGTTTGTCAGGAAAACTATTGCTGGCCAGCAATAAGCCAAATTTACTGATGAGATATAACCTGGCTTTACCGCCATACAGCTGCTCTGCCTGTTTTTGTAATAAGGTTTGTAACACCGGTAGATTCATATCCACACCGGCCACACCACGGAATTCACCGCCGGTCAGCACCGGATATACCAGCGACGTTAATAACACCGAATTACCAGGCGTGATTTCCCACAAATAAGGTTCCATCACACAAGGTTTTTTCTGGTCGCGACTACACAAATACCATTCTGCTTCGCGGATACCGTGTTTATTTTTGGTTTCAACATATTTCACTGCAGGATCAGGCACCTGCACCGCTTTCACCCCACCGTTTTCCCGCACCCAATATACTTCCAGCGTGCCTTTGGCTGAACTGTGTGACTGTGCCTCGCTAAAATTGGCATCGGCATTGTCATACCCATTCGCTTCAAACTGGCCGTATAAAGCACTGATACCACTATTGGCTTTAAGTAATTCTCCTGCCATCAATTGCACCTGCTCACGCTGATACGGCTGTTGTGTGCCGCCATGGGCCGTGGCACTTAGAATAGAGGCGTAATATTTGGCAAGGTCAAAATTGCGGTTAATTAATGCTTCGGTTTCAAAGGCAATGCCACCGGCTGCTTCACTCAAGGTTTGTTCGGCCTGGGTTTGCATCGAACTGCTCAAAAGGGCCACCGCCGAACCATTATTGCGGCTCATCGAATACCAGCCAACCCCTGTCATCACGGCAATACTGATGGCAATAAACAAAGCAACGCCAAAAGTTAACTTAAATCTTAATGAGTCAAATTGCATAACAACCTCTTTTTACAACAATTGCAGAAAACCTTTTTTAAAAAACGGCCTTACCAGGAAAAGGTTTTCGCCACTGCGATGGATATTTTGGCATCGCCATAAAATGGCAGCGAATAGTCGGTATCATCAAACGCCAGCGTCCAGTTCAACCCTTGCCAGCTCGCCAGATAAGCGATACGCCAATGATGATAAGTGCCGTCATTGTCACGCATAAATTTGTCGGTTTGAGTTGAGGTGGAGCGGTCAACCGTCAGCAATAAATTGCCATTTTCATGCAGTGGGATGGTTTGAAACAACGCAACTATATAGTGCCCTCCGCCTGCACCAAAATAATCTGACGCATACCAATAGCCCAGTTTAGTGTTTTGATATGACAGCTTGATATAAGCTTCAGGAAAGTTAAAAGCTTCACTATTGGCGCTTTCACTGCCGTGATAAGTATATTGCGCCACACCCACATCGAGCAGCCAATCGGGGTTGAGCTGAGTCCAATAACCAATAGTGGCGTCGAACTCCAGCTCAGTGCCCGGCGAGAATTTCACGTTAGATGCCCAAAGCCCGGCATACCAACCATCGCCACTGCTCCAGTCCAGGCTGGGTTGCAAAGCAGGGTCGTGATCGGTCAGCGTAATGCCGTTAAATAAGTAGTTGCTGGTGAGTACAACAGTGGAGCTGACATCCGCTCTGCAGGGGGCTGCCAATAAAACGCAGCAACAACATAAAACAACTTTTTGCATGGTGACCTCAAAAGGAAATGGCAGCGAACACTGCCACTAAAAAAACAACCTTGTTTTTGGCAGTACATACAAACAGATTCCCTGCTAAAGGGTATAGCAGCTGAGGACAACAATTTCCGCAAAAACAATAAAGTAAACTATAAATTTTTGCGAAGTAAGTTTCTGAATTAAATACAAAATTATAAATTTATTTTGATTTCTCTGCCGCTATCAGCCCCTCCAGTTGCGGCCAGAGTGCTTCACTTTCAGCAGTGAGATCGGCAAACAAACGCAGATTGCCACTGCGCTGTGCCAACATGGCTTGTTCAAGTTTGGCGTCGTATTGACGCCGTAATTTTTTTACAGGATCAGGTTTTAACCAGTTAAACATCATAAGCTCCATTAATTGCCATTTAATAGCACTACGCTGTAAACAAGAAAAACAGTCAGTTTTTCGACAATATTTAAGCTGTTCTCCTTCACGCCGCATTGTCAATACGAAACCCTGTTCTAGCGCCTGCTGCCATAACAGATAAAACAATGCCAACACGCAGCAGAACAATAACTGCGGGTTCAACAGAAGCTCTGAATAAAAAGCAAAAAAACCGGCTTTAGGCCGGTTTTTTATGAAAAGCAACAAGGCTGCACCGGCAATTTAGCTGCAATTGCCGGCGGTGTAGCTATATTAGCTGCCGTGTTTGTCGGTATGACGCATATGCGGGAACAGAATGACATCACGGATGCTTGGCGCATCGGCGAGTAACATTACCAGCCGGTCGATACCAATGCCCTGACCTGCGGTTGGCGGTAAACCGTGTTCCAATGCTGTGACATAGTCTTCATCATAGAACATCGCTTCGTCGTCACCCGCAGCTTTTTGCGCTACTTGCTCGTGGAAACGGGCTGCCTGATCTTCAGCGTCATTCAGCTCGCTAAAACCATTGCCTAATTCACGGCCACCGATAAAAAATTCAAAACGGTCAGTAATTTCCGGATTGTCATCATTACGGCGGGCCAAAGGCGAAATCTCAGCCGGATATTCAGTGATAAAAGTAGGTTGTTGCAGCTTGGTTTCGACCAGCTCGTCGAACACTTCCATCAGAATACGGCCATGACCATAGTTAGCTTTCACTTCAATGCCTAAAGATTTGGCAAATTCAGCCACTGCTTCACGGCCGGTTAACTGCTCAATTTTCACTTCCGGGTTGTAGTGCAAAATAGATTCAGTCACTGACATGCGGGCAAAAGGTTTACCAAAATCAAAGATATGGCCCTGATATGGCACTTCAGTAGTGCCAAGCACAGACTGCGCCAGACCACGGAATAACTCTTCAGTCAAATCCATCAGGTCGTTGTAATCGGCATAAGCCCAGTAAAACTCCAGCATAGTGAATTCCGGGTTATGCCGGGTTGATACACCTTCGTTACGGAAGTTACGGTTTAGCTCAAATACTTTTTCAAAACCACCCACAACCAGCCGCTTTAAATACAGCTCAGGCGCAATCCGCAGGAACATCTGCATATCCAGCGCATTGTGGTGGGTTTCAAAAGGACGGGCCGAAGCGCCACCCGGAATGCTTTGCAGCATAGGGGTTTCTACTTCTAAAAAGCCTTTACCATTAAAAAACTGGCGGATATAAGCCACTGTTTTCGAACGGATTAAGAAGGTTTTGCGCGACTCGTCGTTGACAATCAAATCTAAATAACGCTGACGGTAACAAGCTTCCTGGTCAGTTAAACCATGGAATTTATCCGGCAGCGGACGCAGTGCTTTGGTCAGTAAACGGATTTCATCCAGCCATACGGTTAATTCACCGGTCTGGGTTTTAAACAACACACCGCTGCCACCAACGATATCGCCTAAGTCCCACTTTTTAAAACCTTCGTTGTAAACGTTTTCCGCCAGACTGTCACGGGCAACATAAAGTTGAATTTTGCCGCCAACATCCTGAATCGTCGTGAAACTGGCTTTGCCCATAATGCGGCGCAACATCATACGGCCAGCCACTGTCACGCGGATTTTTTTCTCTTCCAGCTCTTCTTTGCTCAGATGTTCATACTGCGCAAGGATCTGATCCGAAGTGGCGTCACGACGAAAATCATTTGGAAAGGCATTGCCCTGCTCACGCAGCGCAGCCAGCTTATGTTTACGCTCAGCAATCAGTTTATTAACGTCCTGATGTTCTTCATTCGGCGTATTTTGTTCAGACATGGTAAGTTCCTGATAATAAACTAAATTACAAACCGGCTTTTAAGCTGGCTTCAATAAATTTGTCGAGGTCGCCGTCTAATACCGACTGGGTATTGCGGGTTTCCACGCCAGTGCGTAAATCTTTGATCCGAGAGTCATCCAGCACATAAGAGCGGATCTGACTGCCCCAGCCGATATCCGATTTGGTATCTTCCAGCGCTTGTTTCTCAGCGTTTTGTTTTTGCAATTCAAACTCATACAGCTTGGCACGTAACTGCTTATAGGCGTTATCGCGGTTTTTATGCTGCGAGCGGTCGTTCTGACACTGCACCACAATGTTGGTCGGTAAGTGGGTAATACGCACCGCAGAGTCGGTTCTGTTCACGTGCTGACCACCGGCACCTGAAGCACGGTAGGTATCAATCCGCAAATCAGCCGGGTTAATTTCGATTTCGATATCGTCATCGACTTCAGGCGACACAAACACAGATGCAAAAGACGTGTGGCGGCGGTTGCCTGAGTCAAACGGGCTTTTACGCACTAAACGGTGCACACCGGTTTCAGTCCGCAACCAGCCATACGCATACTCACCGGTGAACTTGATGGTGCAACCTTTAATGCCGGCGACGTCGCCATCTGTCACTTCGTAAAGTTCAGGTTTAAAGCCTTTGGCTTCACCCCAGCGTAAATACATCCGCATTAACATGCTGGCCCAATCCTGAGCTTCGGTACCGCCGGAGCCCGACTGAATGTCGAGATAGCAATCAGCCGGATCGCTTTTACCGGAAAACATGCGACGGAACTCCAGCTTTGCCAGCTGTGCTTCCAAATCGGCTAATTCGGCCTGGGCTTCAACAAAAGTATCTTCATCTTCTGCTTCTACGGCGAGCTCCACTAAACCGGCAACGTCTTCCAGACCTTGATCCAGTTTGTCGATGGTGCCGACAATTTGCTCAAGCGCTGAACGTTCTTTGCCTAAAGCCTGGGCTTTTTCCGGATTGTTCCAGACCGCAGAATCTTCAAGTTCGCGCGAAACTTCTTCTAACTTTTCTTTTTTGGCATCGTAGTCAAAGATACCCCCGAAGCACGTTGGTGCGTTCAGTTAAGTCTTTGATACTGTTATAAACTGGGTTGACTTCAAACATGATTTTTAAATGCGCCTTAAAAATAAGGCGGCAATTGTAGCAAAATTTCAGCAGCGGGTGCAGCCTTTTCCTGAACTGTGACTGCCAACAAAACAACATCAGCCAGAGGGATTTTTGCCTTGCGGTGCCTGAGCTGAAGGAAGCCCGGCAAAAAGCAGATAAAAACAAGCGCCCTGACCCGCGGTTGAGTCAAAAGCTATACTGCCCTGCATCGATTCCGCCAGCTGGCGCGATAACGCCAAACCAAGACCAGAACCGCCTTTTTGCGCTGCACCGCCATGATTCGCCTGCGAAAACCGTTGAAAAATAACGGCTTTAAACTCTTCCGGAATACCTGGGCCCTGATCCTGTACTTGTATTCTGATCTGTTGCTGCTGGCGTAGCACACTGATATGTACCACAGCGCCCTGCGGCGAAAACTTCACGGCATTGGAAATTAAATTGGCCATCAGTTGGGCAAAACGTAATTTATCCACGCAAATCAACACTTCAGCTTCAGCAAGCCTGGTTTCAAACTGCAAGGTAACGCCATGCTGGTGGCCATACTGGTTATTCTCCAGCACACTTTGTTGCACCAGCGCCAAGACGTCACATGGCTGCATATCAAACTGCATCATACCGGCTGAAAGTTTTTCAATATCCAATAAGTCGTTAATCAGGTGCGTGAGGCGCTGACAATTGTTATTTGCCAGTTGCAGCATCTGCCGGCCCTGCTCCGGTAAATCTCCGAGACAACCCGACAATACCAAAGCCAAAGCACCGCTGATGGAGGTTAACGGGGTGCGTAGCTCATGGCTCACAGTCGAAACAAAGTCACGCTTTAGCTGCTCCAGTTGCTGACGCTCGCTGATGTCCTGCGCCGATGCGTAAATTTTGCAGGTGGCCGGATCGCGGATAGAGGACCATTGCAAAGTGACATAATGGCCGTCTTTATGCCGGTATCTGTTGATAAAACCTGAGGCCGCGTGGCCCTGA
>JAYRUI010000058.1:0-10228 GCA_041919175.1 Rheinheimera sp.
TGGCTTTGCAGCACTGAAAAATAAAAATAACAAAAAATAAGCATTTACTGATAAACGCTGATGTTATTCGGGTTTTTGTCACATTTATCGGGGCAAAGCCGAGGTTTGAGTTCGCTGTAAAAGCTCAGTACAATGACGCCCCTTTTTATAGTTTGTCAGTAAAGCGGACTAATCCCATGTTAAGAACCGATTTTAGTTTTGAGTTGCCAGAGCAGCTTATTGCCCGTTTCCCACAACCAGAACGTTCAGCCAGCCGCTTGTTGCGCTTAAACCGGCATAGCGGTGAACTTTCCCACCATAAATTCAGCGATGTGCTTGCTGCAGTCAATCCGGGCGATTTGCTGGTGTTTAACAATACCCGAGTGATCCCGGCGCGGCTGTTTGGCCAAAAAGCCTCAGGCGGTAAAATCGAAGTGCTGGTGGAACGTATTCTGGATGAACAACGTTTTTTAGCACACGTGCGCGCCAGCAAAGCACCGAAAGCCGGCGCTTTATTGATCCTGGAAAATGACGCCGAAGTAGAAATGCTGCAACGCCAGGGCGAGTTGTTTGAACTCAGAGTCACAGGCGACGAGCCGGTACTTGCCATGCTGGAACGGCTGGGGCATATGCCGCTGCCCCCTTATATCGACAGACCCGACAGCGCCGCCGACCGCGAGCGTTATCAGACGGTATATAACGAAAAACCGGGCGCTGTTGCTGCGCCAACAGCAGGCCTGCATTTTGATGAGCCGCTGTTAGCTGCGCTCAAGGCCAAAGGTGTTGAGTTTGCTTTTGTCACTTTGCACGTCGGCGCCGGTACTTTTCAGCCGGTGCGGGTGGATAATGTACTTGAGCATCAGATGCATGCTGAATATATCGAAGTGCCGGATGACGTGGTTGCAGCGGTAAAAGCCTGCAAAGCGCGTGGCAATAAAGTCATCGCGGTTGGCACTACGTCCGTGCGCTCGCTGGAGTCTGCGGCACAGATTGCCAAAAACAACGGCAAGGAGCTGGAAGCTTACAGTGGCGACACCCGGATCTTTATTTACCCTGGTTATCAGTTTGCTGTGGTGGATGGCTTGATCACCAACTTCCATTTGCCGGAATCTACGCTGATTATGCTGGTATCTGCATTCACCTCCCGCGATTTTGTAATGAATGCTTATCAAACTGCAATCAAAGAGCAATATCGGTTTTATTCTTATGGCGATGCCATGCTGATCCTGTAATTTTCAGGTGCAACCTGAGCCTGCAAAGCCTTATCAATAGAAGCTTGCAAGGGTAGGGTTCGCCATTTCTTTCTGCTACAATCGGGCGGATTTTTGACAAGCGCTGGACTGTTTTTCCGGCCAAAGAGGTTTGAGTGAAATTTGAATTATTAACGACCGACGGCAAAGCCCGTCGTGGCCGCATGGTGTTTGACCGTGGTGTGGTAGAAACCCCGGCTTTTATGCCGGTGGGTACTTATGGCACCGTCAAAGGCATGACGCCGGAAGAGCTGGAAGCGACAGGCGCGCAAATTTGCCTGGGCAATACCTTCCATCTGATGTTGCGCCCTGGCACCGAAATTATTAAAAAACACGGTGACTTGCATGATTTTATGCAATGGCAAAAACCTATCCTGACCGACTCTGGTGGTTTTCAGGTATTTAGCCTCGGTGAACTGCGCAAAATTAAAGAAGAAGGTGTGACTTTCCGTTCACCGCTGAACGGTGAAAAAATCTTTTTAACACCGGAAAAATCAATGGAAGTTCAGGCCGCTCTTGGCTCTGACATCGTGATGATTTTTGACGAGTGTACGCCATACCCTGCCACTGAAAAACAAGCGAAAAAGTCGATGGAAATGAGCCTGCGCTGGGCAAAACGCAGCAAAGATGCGCATGGCGACAACCCTTCGGCACTCTTTGGCATTATTCAGGGCGGCATGTATCCAAATCTGCGCGATGTGTCGTTGCAGGGGCTGGAAGACATAGGCTTTGACGGTTATGCCATTGGCGGTTTGTCAGTGGGCGAACCTAAACATGAAATGATCAAAATTCTGAACCACACCGCGGATCAGATGCCAGCACATAAACCACGTTACCTGATGGGCGTGGGTAAACCTGAAGATTTAGTGGAAGGTGTGCGCCGTGGTATTGATATGTTCGATTGTGTGATGCCAACCCGCAACGCCCGCAACGGTCATTTGTTTGTGCAAAGTGGTGTCGTGAAAATCCGCAACGCTAAATACAAAGACGATGTGACGCCATTGGACGCAGAATGTGACTGTTACACTTGTAAAAATTACACTCGGTCATATTTACATCATCTGGACCGTTGCAACGAAATTCTGGGTGCCAGGCTCAATACCATCCACAACCTGCGCCATTATCAAATTCTGATGCAAGGTTTACGGGATGCAATTGCAGCAGGTAAGCTGGACGCCTTTGTGGCAGACTTCTACCAAAAACGTGGTTTGGATGTGCCAGCGCTGGATGCACTGCCGCCAATGCCAGCCACTGAACAAGCATAAAAATCTGAGTTTTTTAATTTAAGGGGACAACCATGAGTTTATTTATTTCCAACGCTTACGCCCAAACTGCACCAGCTGGTCAGCCAGGTGGCGGTTTAGACATGATCATTATGCTGGTGGCATTTGGTTTAATTTTTTACTTCCTGATTTACCGTCCGCAAGCCAAGCGTTTAAAAGAACATAAAAACCTGATGGCGGCGCTGGCCAAAGGTGATGAAGTGTTAACAGGTGGTGGTTTGGTTGGCCGTATCAGCAAAATTGCTGACGACAAAGATTTTGTCATTATCGCCCTGAACGACAGTACTGAAGTTACAGTGCAAAAAGGTGCAATTTCCGCAGTGTTGCCAAAAGGCACTTTAAAGTCGCTGTAACAGCGGCTTTTTCTTCACAAGGATATCCAAGTGTTAAACCAGAATTCTATCTGGCGGTATCTGATGGTTGTGGTAGTGCTGGCGGTCGCTTTGATCTACGCACTGCCAAATATCTACCCGAATGATCCGTCATTACAAATCAGTGGTACCCGTGGTGCTGAAGTTAGCGCCGACAAAGTCGCAGTGCTGGAACAAGCACTGACAGCACAAAATATTGCTTTTAAAAGTGTGGTGTTAAACAAAGGCCAGATTTTAGCCCGTTTTAACAATACCGAAGATCAGCTGAAAGCCCGTGAAGTGGTATCTGCTGCTTTAGGTGACGAAGTGGTTTCGGCGTTAAATATGGCGCCAGCTACCCCGGCCTGGCTGGATGCTATTGGTGCAGCTCCGATGAAACTGGGTCTGGACTTACGTGGTGGTGTGCATTTCCTGATGGAAGTGGATATGAAAACCGCGATGGATAAAAACATCAACGATCTGGTGCAGGTGTACCGCACAGATTTACGTGAAGTGAAAATACGCTACCGTTCAGTGACTGCTGATTTAGTGAATCAACGGGTGATTGTTGCCTTCCGTAATGCCGAAGATGTAACTGCTGCCAAAGCTGCTTTGTCGAAAAAAGATGCTGACATGGTCTATACCGAAGCCGACGACAATAGTCTGGTGGTGACTTTCAGCGAAGCGCGCCTCAAAGCATTACGTGAAGACGCCGTAGCGCAGAACATCACTATTATCCGCAACAGGGTCAATGCCATTGGCGTTGCTGAGCCGCTGGTACAACGTCAGGGTGCTGAACGTATTGTGGTGCAATTGCCAGGTATTCAGGATACTGCCCGTGCCAAAGAAATTTTAGGTGCAACTGCCACACTGGAGTTCCGTCTGGTGGATGAAACCGCGGACGTACAAAGCGCGGTAGCGGGCCGCGTGCCGCCTACCTCACAACTTTTTAACGACCGTGCCGGTAACCCGGTGGTTTTACAAAAACGCATCATGCTGACCGGTAACCACATTGTGGGGGCCAACACCAGTTTTGACGAAAACGGCCGTCCGCAGGTGAATATCGATTTAGATGCCAAAGGTGGTTCTACTTTCTCTAACCTGACCAAAGATGCCATTGGCAAATCGATGGCAACGGTATTTATCGAGTACAAACCAACCGATAAAAAAGACGCCAACGGCAAAACCATTATGCAGAAAAATGAAGAAGTGGTCAGTGTTGCCACTATTCAGGCGCGCCTTGGCCGCAGTTTCCGCATTACTGGTTTAGATGCGCCGGGCGAAGCACAAAACCTGGCTGTGTTATTACGTGCCGGTGCTTTGATTGCGCCCATTCTGATTGTGGAAGAACGTACCGTAGGCCCAAGCTTAGGTCAGGAAAACATTGACCTCGGTATGAACGCCATTATGTGGGGCATGTTGTCTGTACTGTTCTTTATGGTGGTGTACTACAAATGGTTTGGTCTGGTTGCCAATATTGCGTTAACAGCCAACTTAGTGTTGTTAATCGGCGTGATGTCGATGATCCCTGGTGCCACTTTAACTTTACCTGGTATGGCCGGTATTGTACTTACTGTAGGTATGGCGGTTGACGCCAACGTACTGATTTTCGAGCGGATCCGCGAAGAACTGGCCGAAGGCCGTTCGGCTGTGCATGCCATTCACGAAGGTTACAACCGTGCTTTTGCCACTATTGCCGACTCCAACATCACCACCCTGTTGGTGGCGCTGATCCTGTTTGGTATTGGTACTGGTCCGGTGAAAGGTTTTGCCGTGACGCTGGCGCTGGGTATTATCACCTCAATTTTCACTGCTGTGGTAGTGAGCCGGTTAATTGTGAACATGATCTGGGGCCAGCGTCGCGGCGCCAGCTTGCCGGTTTAAGGAGTCAGCCATGAGACTATTTAATTTTAAAACCTCGCTGAACTTCATGAAACTGAAGTGGCCAGCCATTGTATTTTCCACCTTTCTGGTGATTGGTTCTTTAGTGAGCCTGTTCACTCAGGGTTTAAACCTGGGGCTGGATTTTACCGGTGGTACTGTCATTGAAGTGAAATTTGAACAGGCCGCTGACTTAAACAAAGTACGGACAGCGCTGGGGAGCAGCGGCTTTCCTGACGCTCAGGTGCAGTACTTTGGCAACAGTCAGGAAGTGATGATCCGCATTGCGCCGCGCGAAGGCGTGGAGCAAAAAACCATTGGTGAGCAAATTCTGACCTCCATTAACACAGTGGCAGAAACACCTGTGACAGTGCGTAAAGTGGATATTGTTGGTTCTTCAGTGGGTGATGAACTGAAAGAAGACGGATTCCTGGCTATTTTAGCTGCGCTGGTCGGTATTCTGATTTATGTGGCAGCCCGTTTTGAATGGCGTTATTCAGTAGGTGCGGTTGCATCGCTGTTACACGACGTTATTATCACTTTGGGTTTGTTTTCAGTATTTCAGCTGGAATTTGATCTGACGGTACTGGCAGCTATTTTGGCGCTGATTGGTTATTCCATTAACGATACTATCGTTGTATTTGACCGCATCCGCGAAATGTTCCGCAAATTGCGTGATGCCACAGTGGAAGAAACAGTGAATGAAGCCATTACTTCAACTTTGAGCCGTACCACCATGACGTCTTTCACCACGGCGTTAACGCTGATAGTGCTGTTTTATATGGGCGGCGCTATGATCCACGGTTTTGCCACTGCACTGCTGTTTGGTATTGCCATTGGTACTTATTCTTCAATCTACATGGCAAGTTCAATTGCTGTGATCCTGGGGGCAAGCCGTGAAGACTTGTTGCCAACAGTGATTGAAAAAGAAGGTGAAGGCACCGCAGCCTTATAAGCAGAACAAGCCAGTCGGATGACTGGCTTTTTTTTGTCTGGTTGTTTACGGTGTTCTAATTTTTATGCAGAAACCGGCTCGGCAGCTGTCTGCTATTGCTGATGATTGATAAGGAGTTTTTGAATGAGTAAACAACATAATCCGGGTTTTCTGGCGATAGTGAACGCCGCCAAAAGCCGGGTCAAAGAAATAACCATCGATGAATTTTTACAACACAAACAACCTTGTGTGCTGATTGATGTGCGGGAAGACCGCGAATGGCTGGCCGGTCATTTGCCGCAGGCGATGCATTTGGGTAAAGGCATTATTGAGCGTGACATTGAACAAGTAGTGCAGGATAAACAACAAACCATGGTGCTGTATTGTGGTGGCGGTTTCCGCTCGGCTTTGGCTGCTGATGTGTTACAGCAGATGGGGTACACCGATGTGCTCAGTCTGGCAGGTGGCTACAGTGCCTGGCTGGCGCAAGGTTTAACGATTGAAAAGCCTTAGAAAACCCTGAAAAGCCATCAAAAAGGCGATAGCAAAACCATAAAAAAAGCCCGGAGACCCGGGCTTTTTACTTTAGATTCAGTTTGTTATTTCATTAAAGAATCAGTCAGGTGCGGGCGCATGCCTTTCAGCATAGCGGCCAGTACTTTTGGATTACCCGCTACAATATTGCCGCTCTTCATATGGTTGTTGCCACCCACAAAGTCGCTGACCAGACCACCGGCTTCGCGTACTAACAATTCGCCAGCAGCTGTATCCCATGGTTTTAAACCAATTTCCCAAAAACCATCTAAACGACCAGCGGCTACATAAGCCAAATCCAGAGCCGCTGAGCCGGTACGACGTACGTCAGCTGCTGTGGTAAAAAAGGTTTTAAAGGTTTCGGTATAAGCATCTAAATGATGTTTATGTTTAAACGGAAAGCCTGTTGCCAGGATAGTACCGCTTAAATCTGTTGGGTTGCTGACACGGATACGACGACCATTCAGCTGTGCACCGGCACCGCGGCTGGCAGTAAATACTTCACCACGCAGCGGGTCAAAAATAACGGCCTGATCCAGCTTGCCGCGGTAACGCAAAGCAATGGAGACGGCGAAATGAGGAATACCTTTGATAAAGTTGGCGGTACCATCGAGCGGGTCGATGATCCACTGGTAATCACTATTATTGTTGCTGTATTCACCACCTTCTTCCGCGATGATGTCGTGGTCAGGGTAGGATTTACGCAAAATCTGCACTATGGCCTGTTCGGCTTCTTTATCTACGTTGGTGACAAAGTCATTGGTGCCTTTTTGAGTGGTCTGGACCATGTCCAGTTGGCCACAAGCCCGGGCGATAATATTGCCTGCGCTACGCGCAGCACGAACAGCGATGTTTAACATCGGGTGCATAGGATTACCTTATTGTATAAAGAACAGTCAAAAGAGCGGCGCGTATTATATCGGCTGCAAGGTAAAAGTACAGGTTAATTTTGGGTTTCATAACCAGGCAACCAGAACCGGATATTGCTGCCAATGTTTTGTACCAGCAGTGGCTTTGCAAAGCTTGTTGCGCACCAAAGCTTTGTTGTAACAACAAAGCTGAGCCATCGCCTGATATGGCGGATTGTTATTGCAGATGACCCCGCAGTAGCACCATCACCGGTATATTCAGCCGGAAATTCTCCTGCAATGGATTGTCTTTATGCACTACAAAGCTGGCTTCTTTACCCGGGCTGATACTGCCGAGCCGGTGTTCCAGCTTAAATGCCTTGGCATTACCCAGCGTCATGGCCCGCAGAATGTCAGCGTTATTGGCTCCCGCCTGACGCCAGGCCTGCATTTCTTCAGGCACAGAGGCGGCGTGTAAAGTGCCGGGGTTACCGGCATCAGTGCCAAAAGCGACGTTTAAACCTGCTTGCAGTGCAAGTCGCAGGTTTTGTTGTTGCACCTTGGCCATTTTTTGTGAAAAAACCTGACCGAGCTGCTGAACTATGTCCTGTTCTGCGGCCGATAATTCGACCAATTTTTTTGCCGGTGCATCCACATAAGGCATATAACGGCGGAAAATTTGCAACATTTCGCCGGTTTTTGCCAGTTGTTGGTTCAGGGTTTGAAAAGAGTCCACAGTTCCTGGCTGCGATAAATGTTGCTCAAAAGCGGTAAAACTCAAAGTGCCTCTGAACACTTCCCCATAATGCTGATAAGCGGTTAGTGTTGGCTGATAACTCACACCATATTGTTTAGCCAGTGCAATAAATTCGGCGTCAATGGTTTGGTTGACCACACCATGAACCAGAATATCCACGCCAGCGCGGATGGCTTGTTTGGCGCTGGCTAATTTCTCAACATGGACTGCAACTGTTTTGCCGGCAGCTTTTGCGGTATCAATGGCTTGCTGATATAACGCTGTCAGCGCCGCATCTGATAAACCGGTTTCGTCTGACCAGACAATTTTTACCACTGCAACACCCTGGGCTATCTGCTGTTGTACCACTGCTGTTGCTTGGCTGGCCGTATCAACCTGTAAAAAGGTTTTTTCACTTTTTGTTTCCAGTTGCAGAACGCTGATGGGCGCCAACAATTCGGCCGCGCTGATAATGGCCGGTAGCTGTTGTTGTTGGCTCAGGCTGTGATAACGCGCCAGCCGGCCGGAAGGGCCACCCAGATCCACCACAGTAGTTATACCAAGCCGGGTATAAGTGCGCAGAATTTCGGGTAGTTGTGCGCTCAGCCATTGTTGATCTGTGGCATAAGTTTGAATGGCAGTGGCATCAATCATATCCGGTCTGGTAAAAGCGCTGCCGGACTGTGCCAGATGGACATGGCCATCAATCAGGCCTGGAAGCAGATATTGGCCTGTAACATCAATTTGCTGGTATTTGGCCGGGATAGGTTGGCCAGCCGCTTGCAATTTGCTGACAACACCTTGTTCTACCAGCACAGTTGCTTGTTGTAAGGATGCCGGTTTATCCGTGGATGCAGCCAGATACACACTGGCGCCGACAAATGCCAGTGCAGGCCCGGCGCCGGACGTTGGTTTTTCAGCCGTTTGGGCTGTGGCTGCAGGTACTGACAGCACAGTGGCAAGGCCACAATAAAACGTGAATGTAAAAGCTGCCTTTGTTGTGAATACAGATTTCATGATGTCCCCTTTAACTTCAGTCAGGTATAACGCACACAGAGTGCCGGAATGACTGTGGGGCATAGGGCAGGGTGGGTACTTAAGTTGTTTTATAATTCAGTTATAATTTTTCTTAAACCTAATAGTTACAATGATTTATGGTTGATTTTTTATTTTGTGACCGGTGCTGTTTTTGGCTGTTCGCTGGTAAGGTTTAGCCAACGTTGTTCGAATTCCTGCAGTAAAACCTGCAATTGGTGAAGGCCTTTTCCGCTCACCAGTTGTTTGCTGTTGGCATAATGCTGCCTGGCGATAGCCGGTTGTTGCCTCAGCATAAAATAGCTGGCCAAGTCTAGTTCAGCCTGAGCGATACCCTGCGGGCAATGCAATATTTGCTGGTATTGCAAAGCGGCATTGAATAACTCCAGCGCTTTGGCGTATTGCTGTTGGGCTAGTTTAATTTGTCCCAACATCGACTGGCTGTATGCCAGATATAGCCAGTCTTTGTGTTTAGTGGCAGCAGTTGCTGCCTGAAGCAGACTTTGTTCGGCTGCGCTGTGGTTTCCCTGCTGCGCCAATAACACACCTTTGTTGTACCACAACCTGCCTGGATAAGGGCTGTTGTTGCTTTGCGGGGGCAACAATAAAGCACGTTCTGTGGTGCTGAGCGCTTCGCTGTACATGCTAAGCCGCAGCTGAATATCGGACAACACATAATAAGCCAGCACATTATTGTCATCTAAGCTGATTGCACTCTGTGCCAGTGGCAATGCCTGCTGAAATTGGTGTTGCGCCACAAGGTCAATAGCATTTGCCAGCAGCTGATGTTGAAAATCTGTATGCAGCGGCAGTTTTTCCTTCAACGAAGCCAAAGATAAGGATGCTGCTATTTGTTCCGCCAGTTGCGGCATACTTTGCTCTAGCGTGGTGCTGTGCAACACATTTTTCTGTGTTGAGCCTTGCTGATACACAGTGTAAATCAGCTGATAATCACCGGGCACACCACTGATATTCACCTGCACGATTTGACTGACGCCAGCCCGCTGAAATAACAAGCCAATCTGCATTTCTGACAGGCTTGTTGTGCCCGTTTCTGCTGGCAGTCGTTTGAGAATGTCCAGCACATCGGGCAACTGGAATAGGGTGGAATTGTCTGTTGCCTGTAACTGTTGAATCAGCGCATCCATACCGGCGAATTTCAGCCACTGCTGGCTGTTATCGAGTTTGCTGACATCAAAAGGCAACACCAATACTGATTGATGGCTTACAACATGACCTTCCTGTGCCGTTGTGTTGCTGAACGGCCACCAGCTGTTGCTGGCAGATGGCAGAGTGTTCAGCCATGGGCTCGCTAACAATACTAGTGTGGCTGCCAGAATGCTGGCCAGCATCACAACCCGGAATTTTTTGGCTTGGAGGAATAGCACAGAAGTGACA
>JAYRUI010000059.1:0-10178 GCA_041919175.1 Rheinheimera sp.
ACGACAGAGGAGACGGCTGGTTGGCCTTAAAACATCACAACTGATAGCTGATGTGTTGATGGAAACGCACGATTAAATCGTCTGTGGCCGGCTCTAAATTCAGTTGTTGCGCCAGCGTTTTTAATGCCTGCTCCACCTGATTCATAAAACGGCCGTAACCAAACTCAGTATTGTCGTCCTGACCCGCCACCAATAATAAAAACGCTGTTTCTACCCGCTGGTCGGCTTGCCAATAACTGAATACCTGGGCTTTGGGTGACGTTAAATCAAAACTCAGCATATGCAGTTCCTGACTGCGTTTGGGTTTGTCTAACTGGCTGCTGCGCACCAGTGGCGTGCTGCCATCGGCGACCAATGCCAGTCTGGTGAGTTGTTGTGAAGCGGCAGCACTCACCAGTTTTTGTTCCAGTTGCTGATACAGCTCAGTGTAAGGCGCATTTTGTGCGTTTGGTTGCAGTTGTTTCACCAACTGCTGACTCAGCGGCAAGCTGACCGCAGCGTAGGTCATAGCCTGATGTTCGGACGGAATTGCTAAATCACGCGCCTGATAACGGGCTGAAATAGAACGTAATTTATAACCAAAGCTGCTGTCGCAGCCTTTAGCACGGGCAAATAAATCATAAGATAAATGCTGGTGGTCGCGTATTTTCAGCGGCACTGCAATAGGCAACAGAGCTTTAAAATCCTGCAACACTGCTTTGACGACGCGGTGAAATTCAGCCGCCTGGTTACGGATCTCAGTGCCTGTTGCCAGACACAATAAACTGATCTTGCGGGCGCGGTAATTCGGGTCGAAATAGCTGTGCCGGGCTTCGTGGTAAGCCGGGTTATAAAAAAACAACATTTGATCGGCAGTCTGAAACTGAAAAGCTTCCGTATGAAAACGCACCACCGGCATTTTGTCATTGGCAATAAAATGTACATTGCGTAATCCGGCCGCATCGGCCAGCTGGAAAAACTGTTGACTCAGTTGCTGATAGCAACTTTGGGTATCGGCGTAGCTGGCAAAAAAGTCTTCGCTGAGTTGCAGTTCAGCCAGAATGTACTGGTTATCTTTAGCTGTGTCCGGAATATAGACTTTATGTTGGGTGCTGATAGCCATCAGAATTTCCTTGTAGACGATTTATCGACGGCGCCATTCTAGTCGCAGCAACAGGCGCAAACTTTGTTCCAGCGCAAGATTTCTCCTGATCCGTTGCCGGAGCACATGCTTATAACAACAGTCTTTGCTGACACTATTGGTAACCTTTGGTTACATTTCGTGGTAAATGCATGTGATGCCAGCAAGCACCAGAGCTGATAGTCTGGTTGGAAAAAATACATTCCCGCTTTTGTGTTGTTGCTTAGTCGTCAACATTCTTTAAATTGATATGGAAACCAATATGGCTGCAAAATTTAAAAAAATTGCTGTTCCGGCTGTTCCGGCTGTTATTCTGCTTGCTGCTGTTGCGGTCGCTGCAGGCTTAAGCGCGATGCGCAAACCTCCGGAGAAAAAATCAGAAACAAAACCGGCTTTATTGGTGGAAGTGCAACAAATTCAACCTCAGGATCTGGTGTATCAGATTGAATCTCAAGGCTCGGTTATCCCAAAAATGGAGACGAGTCTGGTATCCGAAGTGAACGGACTTGTGGTCAGCGTTGCAGATAGTTTTGTTGAAGGTGGTTTTTTCCAAAAAGGCGATTTATTAGTCCGGTTGGAGCAAAGTGACTATTTGACTGCAGTAAAAGCCGCTGAAGCTGGCCTTGCTACTGCGGTGTCTGCGCTGGAAGAAGAAAAAGCCAGAGTGCGGGTGGCGGAAGAAGACTGGCGTTCATTTCAGGCCGGCAAAGCCCCTGCATTAGGTTTACGCCGGCCACAGCTGGCCAGTGCCTTGGCGAAAGTCCGTTCGGCAGAAGCTGATGTGGAACGCGCAAAACGTGATCTCAGCCGCACTGAAATCCGGGCGCCTTATGCTGGCATGGTCAAAGGCCGTAATGTCGATTTGGGCCAGTTTGTCAGTCGTGGCAGCAGCATTGGTACCATTTATGGTACCGACATTGCCGAAGTACGTTTACCCCTCACCGACCACGATGTGGCTTACCTTGATTTCATCAACGCCGCGACGCTGCCTCAGGTGCTGTTGACTGCCCAGGTGGCTGGAAAAACTCACTCATGGCAGGCAGAGCTGGTGCGCACTGAAGGCATTCTGGATGAGCGCAGCCGGGTGATCCACGCAGTGGCTGAAGTAAAAAAACCTTATCAACTAGGCGTTAGTGGCGCAGAACCACTCAGGTTTGGCCGTTTTGTCAAAGCCAGTATTACCGGCAGGCAAGCCCGGCAAGTGGTGGTGGTACCAAGGCATTTGTTAAGGCCAGCCGAACAGTTGCTGGTGGTGGATAACACACAACAACTGCAGTTCCGTACCGTCGTCCTCGATAGGGCGGATGAAAAACAAGCATATATCAGCGCAGGTTTTGAACAGGGCGATCAAATTCTGGTGTCGCCTGTGACAAATCCATTACCTGGTTTAAAGGTTCGTTTAAATTCAGATGTTAAACCTGAAACCCCAGTGAAAACTGCTGAAGCTGTTGCCGCAAACGGAGGCCAGCAATGAGTGGCAATCAGAGCATATTAAGTTGGTTCGCCCGCAACAGCGTTGCCGCAAACTTGCTGATGGTAGTGCTGTTGTTAGCGGGTTTGGGGTCAGTTCTGACGATTAAAAAGCAGGTGTTTCCGGAAATCCAGCTGGAGCAAGTGAATATCCGGGTGCCTTATCTGGGCGCTGCCCCCCAGGAAGTTGAAAGCGGGGTTATTGATAAAATTGAAGAAAGCCTGCGTGGTGTTAACGGTATCAAAAGGATCCGTTCCAACGCAGTTGAAGGACTTGCCACTGTTCAGGCCGAAATCGCCAGCGGTTATGACATCAGTGAAGTGATGGAAGAAATTAAAACTCAGGTGAATTCCATCTCGTCGTTGCCTGAGCAAACAGAAAAACCTGTGGTCTATCGGGTTCGGTTTCAAAGCAACGTGATGTGGGTGTCTTTATATGGTGATCTGCCGGAGCAGAGCCTGAAAGAACTTGCCAAAGATATCAGAGATGAACTCAAGGCTAAGCCAGGCATCAGTAAAGTTGACGTGGTTGCGGCGAGGCCCTATGAAATCGCTATTGAGCTTTCCGAACACAAACTAAAAGAATTTGGTCTGACGTTTGAGCAAGTGGTTGCGGCAATTCGCGGCAGCTCGGTTGATTTACCCGGTGGTTCTATCCGCTCCGAAAGTGGCAATATTTTATTGCGCACCAAAGGCCAGGCTTACGATTTTGCCGACTTTGCCAACATAGTGCTGCTGAATTTTGAGGATGGCAGCAAGTTAATGCTGGGTGACGTTGCCGTTGTGACCGACGGTTTTATTGAACGTGAGCAGCTGGCAACTTTCGACGGTAAAAATTCTGTTTCGATAAAAATTGATGCTGTGGGTGATGACAATACCCTCAAAATTGCTGAAACCGTCAAAGCTTATGTTGCTGAGAAAAAACAACAATTGCCCGCCAGTGTCACTTTAGCGACCTGGGGAGACGCCAGTTATTATCTGCAAGGCCGGCTTGATCTGATGACAGATAATATGCTGATGGGCGCTTTATTGGTGTTGCTCACCCTGACCTTGTTTCTGGAATTTCGTATTGCGTTCTGGGTGATGGTGGGCATTCCGGTATGTTTCCTGGGGGCTCTGGCTTTGTTACCACTGCCCTGGTTTGGTATTTCCATCAATATGATCAGTTTATTTGGTTTTATTCTGGTGCTGGGCATTGTCGTTGATGACGCCATTATTATTGGTGAAAGTGCTTATAGCGAAATTGAAAAATACGGCAAAAGTACCGAATCCGTGATCCGTGGCGCGGAAAAAGTGGCTATGCCGGCCACTTTTGGTGTGCTGACGACTGTAGCCGCTTTTGCGCCCATGCTCATGGTGGGTGGCACTATGTCAGCCATTTGGGGTTCTATTGCCTGGGTGGTGGTGTTGTGTCTGCTGCTGTCTATTGTCGAATCCAAACTGATTTTGCCCGCTCATTTGGTCAATATGGACACTAAACCATGGGACCCGTCCCGTACTGGTTTTTTTTATGCCATTGGCCGCAGTGGCAGCAATGGCTTAAAAAAAGTACGTGAAGCGGTATCGGGCTGGCTGGACAGTTATATCGAACAAAAATACCGGCCTTTTATCGAAGTTTGTATTCGCCACCGTTATGTCACCATGAGTAGTTTTGTGGCGATGTTGATCCTGATGGGGGGATTGATGTCGGGTGGTTTTGTGCGTTGGGTATTTTTCCCCGAGTTGCCCAGCGACTTTATTCAAGCCAATGTGCAGATGGAAGAAGGTGCATCGAATAAAGCGACAGTGCTGGCGATGCAGCAAATTGAACAGGCGTTGATCCGCGCCAATGACAAGATGCGGCAGCAGGAAGCCGATGATGTAGTCAAACACCGGCTGATGTTCCTGAATTCCGACACTGCAGGTCAGATTGTGGTGGAGTTGGAAAAAAGCGAAGGCCGAGAGATTGATGGTTTTGAAATTGCACGGCGCTGGCGCGAAGAGATCCCGGAAATCCCTGGATTAAAGTCTTTTAAAATTAATGCCAATTCGATGGGCGGTGGTGCTGGTGCTGATATTTCGTTTCAGTTACGCGGCAACGATTTGGATCAGTTGCAAGCAGCAACCCGCGAGCTGAAAACGGCGCTTGCGGGTTACAATGGTGTTTTTGATATTGAAGACAACCTGTTGGGTGGCAATGACGAGATTGTGCTGCAACTCAAACCTCAGGCGGATGCGCTTGGCATCAGTTTGCAAAATCTGGCGCAGCAGGTGCGTTATGGTTTTTATGGCGCTGAAGCGCAAAGAGTGCAGCGCGACGGTGAAGAAATTAAAGTGATGGTGCGGTATCCGAGAGATGAACGCTCGTCCATCGGAAACCTCGAAAATATGCGTGTGCGCACCGCCAATGGTGGGGTAGTGCCATTTTCGCAGGTGGCAACTTACACTTTGCAGCCAAGTTATAGTGCCATTAACAGGGTAAATGGCATGCGTGCCGTTTCTATCAGTGCTGCGGCTGACAAAGGTCTGATTGAACCCTCCAAAGTGGTCAAAGAAATCCGCGAAACCACCCTGAAACAAATCAACGAAAAATATCCGGGAGTCACCTCTGAGCTGGAAGGCAATACCCAGGACGAAGCCGATGCCATGGTGGAATTGGCCAAAGGCGCCGTATTTGCCCTGTTTTGTATCTACGGTTTAATGGCCATTCCGTTGAAGTCATACAGCCAGCCACTGATTATTATGAGTGTGATCCCTTTTGGTCTGGTGGGCGCCGTGCTGGGCCATTTGGTTCTGGGTTTGAGTATGAGCATTATGTCGGTGTTTGGTCTGGTCGCGCTGGCGGGCGTGGTGGTGAACGACAGTCTGATTATGGTGGATTTTGTCAACAGAGCCCGCGCTGAGGGTGTTGCCTTGACCAAAGCAGTGGTCGATGCCGGCACACAGCGTTTCAGGGCTATTTTACTGACGTCATTAACGACCTTTGTCGGCCTTGCGCCCATAGTGCTGGAGCGCAGTTTACAAGCCAAGGTTGTAGTGCCAATGGCGGTGTCACTGGCTTTTGGTATTTTATTTGCGACTGTGATCACCTTACTGCTGATCCCGGCACTTTATGTGATACTTGATGATGTAAGGAGCCTGTTTGGTCATAAAAAAACCAAAATAAACACAGCTCAGGCAGAACCCGCTCAGGAACCAAAATGAACAAAAGTGTATTTTTACAGCAGGCAAAAGCGCAATTTTTAGATATTTTTCAAAAGAGTAAAGCCAAAACCAATGTGATGGTGGAAAAACACCGGGCTGAAGGTTTTTTATACGCCGGTGAATTATTGGGGCTGACCGATAAAACGGAATTGCAGCAGTTAATGGCCGACGCTCATCTGGAAGTATTTGGTTATGCGCTGAGCGAACGGCTGGATTATCAGCAACAACGGAAGGCCGCTTTAGCGGATGAACAATTTCAGTATTTTGACGAACCTGCGATTTCACGCCGGCGCTAACACAAAGGCTGCCGCAAGCACAAAATGCTGTTAGCCCGGACAGGGTGATAACATAAAAAAATTGGCGCCAGTGGCGCCAATTTTTTTCTAACTGATGTTTAGTGCAGTTTTAACCTGGGCCGGATAATTTTATTAATACGGCCTATCACCGAAATCACCATAGTGCGTAACCAGCCGTGTAAAGCCACCTGATGCATACGATACAACGAGATATACGCCATCCGGGCAATTCGGCCTTCTATCATCATAGCGCCGCCTACCAGATTGCCCATCAGACTGCCGACAGTGCCAAAACGACTCAGTGAAATTAACGAACCATGGTCACGGTAGTGATATTGCTGCTGAGGTTTGCCATTGACGGCGGCTATCAGGTTTTTCGCAACCAGCTCTGCCATCTGATGCGCTGACTGAGCGCGTGGCGGCACCCATTTATTGTCAGGCAGTGGGCAACCGGCACAATCACCAATCACATAAATTTGCGAATCACGGGTGGTTTGCAAAGTAGGCAGCACCAATAACTGGTTGATACGGTTATTTTCCAGACCGGCCAAATCTTTGAGGAAATCCGGTGCTTTAATACCAGCGGCCCACACCATCAATTCACTATCCAGATGTTCATCACCCAGCTGTAAGCCATGTTCATCGGCGGCTGTTACTTTGGTGGCCACCCGAACATCCACACCAAGCTTCACCAGCTCTTTGTGGGCGGCAGCTGCAATGCGCTCGGGTAAAGCCGGCAGAATACGGGGGCCAGCTTCAATGACACTGATTTTTAACCGGTCGCGTTTCATATCGCTAAAACCGTATAAATTCAGCTCAGCAGCGGCGTGGTGTAGCTCTGCAGCCAGTTCAACACCGGTTGCACCTGCACCTACAATGGCAATATTCAGGTTGTCTTTGGGATGGCCAGGTGAATTCAGTTTTAAATACGCTTCCAGCAACCTGCGGTGAAACCTGTTTGCCTGAGTGGGGCTGTCGAGGAAAATACAGTTTTCTACCACACCAGGCGTGCCAAAATGGTTCGATACACTGCCAATTGCCAGCACCAGATAGTCGTAGCTCAGGCGGCGCTCAGATAAAATTTCTTCACCATTTTCGTCATATAAAGGTGCCAGAATAATTTGCCGAAGCTCGCGGTCCAGCCCTGTCATAGTGCCGAGTTGGAAATCAAAACCATGTGCTGCGGCATGAGCACGGTAGGTGACCTGGTCAATATCAACATCCAGCGTGCCGGTTGCCACTTCGTGTAATAAAGGTTTCCAGATATGGGTGGGATTGCGGTCGACCAGAGTGATCTCAGCTTTGCCTTTGCGGCCAAGTTTATTGCCGATGCGGGTGGCGAGTTCTAAACCGCCGGCGCCGCCGCCGATAATGACGATACGTGCAAGTGCCATAGTGTTGTTACCAATTTTTAGAAAATAATTTGGTACAGACGCAGGAGCAGCGCTTTATCTGCGCTAAGGCCGGTGCAACCGGTTCCTGTGACTTGCCGCCGCAGCAGCAAGTGAAATTGCGCGGCATTATACGCCTGAAATAACTGTGTCATCAGCCAATTTTTAAGTTGTTTTGTGGTTGTTTTGTTTGGCTCTTAATTTCACTGTATTGAAGGCATAAAAAAACCGGCAACAAGGCCGGTTTTTCATGTTTAACTATTTTTTTGCCGTTTCATCGAGTCAAAAAATTCGTCGTTGGTTTTGGTCATCTGTAATTTGTCGATGAGGAATTCCATACAATCGGTTTCATCCATCGGGTTGAGGATTTTGCGTAAAATCCACATTTTTTGCAGTTCTTCCGAAGATGCCAGCAATTCTTCGCGACGGGTGCCTGAACGGTTAAAGTCGATGGCCGGGAATACACGGCGTTCAGCAATTTTACGTGACAGGTGCAGTTCCATGTTACCTGTACCTTTAAATTCTTCGTAAATCACTTCGTCCATCTTCGAGCCGGTGTCTACCAGCGCGGTGGCGATAATGGTTAAGCTGCCACCTTCTTCCACGTTCCGGGCTGCACCAAAAAAGCGTTTTGGTTTGTGCAGTGCGTTAGCGTCAACACCACCTGTTAATACCTTGCCTGAACTTGGGATTACTGTGTTGTAAGCGCGGGCTAAACGGGTGATGGAGTCGAGCAGGATGATGACGTCTTTTTTGTGTTCAACCAAACGTTTGGCTTTTTCAATCACCATTTCAGCCACTTGTACGTGACGGCTGGCTGGTTCATCGAAGGTTGAAGCAACGACTTCACCTTTCACCATCCGTTGCATCTCGGTCACTTCTTCCGGACGTTCGTCAATCAGCAGCACCATCAACACACATTCAGGGTAATTGGCGGCGATAGACTGGGCAATGTTCTGCAGCAGAATGGTTTTACCGGCTTTTGGTGGTGCAACAATCAACCCACGCTGACCACGGCCGATAGGTGATGCTAAATCCAGCACCCGCGCTGTGATGTCTTCTTTACTGCCGTTACCACGTTCCATCCGCAGGCGAGAGTTGGCGTGCAGCGGCGTTAAGTTTTCAAACAGAATTTTGTTACGGGCTTGCTCAGGGCGGCCGAAGTTCACTTCGTTGACTTTCAGCAGAGCAAAATAACGCTCACCTTCTTTTGGCGGGCGAATCAGACCAGAGATGCTGTCACCGGTACGCAGGTTAAAGCGGCGGATTTGGCTTGGCGACACATAAATGTCATCCGGGCCTGCTAAATAAGAACTGTCAGAAGAGCGCAGGAAGCCAAAGCCATCGGCCAGAATTTCGACAACACCGTCGCCGTAAATTTCTTCACCGTTTTTCGCGTGTGATTTTAAGATGGCGAAAATAATATCTTGCTTACGCAGACGAGCCATGTTTTCCAGGCCCATGGACTCAGCCAGATCAACCAGCTCGTTAATCGGCTTCAGCTTCAGTTCGGTTAAATGCATATTGATGGGTTCTTGTGTATCAAAACAGAAAGATAGCTTTTCGCTGAGCAATTGGATTTGGAATTGAATTAGTCAACGAACAAGCGGGTTATTAGAGAAGTTGCTGAGCTACACCATAGCAGGATAAGTTTTGGCCGTCCAGCGGCGCTATAAAAAAAGGCGTACAAATTATACGCCCTTGTTTTGTACTGGTAAGAATCAACTTCAGATGTTGCTGTCGAGGAATTCTTTCAGTTGAGTTTTAGATAACGCGCCCACTTTAGTAGCTGCAACCTGGCCGTTTTTAAATAACAGCAAAGTTGGAATACCGCGGATACCAAATTTTGGTGGTGTGCCTGGGTTGTGGTCGATGTTTACTTTGGCCACTGTCACTTTACCGGCATATTCTTTTGCCACGTCATCCAGGATTGGAGCGATCATTTTGCATGGACCACACCATTCTGCCCAGAAATCCACCAACACAGGGCTGGCAGCTTTTAAAACATCAGCGTCAAAGCTGTCATCAGAAACCTGTAAAATATGTTCGCTCATTATATTCTCCGATAGGGCTGGGCAGGGTTACTGCGTTATTCAGCGTTTTGGGTTGGCACAACCGGCAAGGGCGCTGCGCTGTTGTACTTGCGCTGCTTTGCGGATGAACCGACCCGTGAAAAAACTGGCATCAATTTTATCCTGACTGTTCCTTATTGCAAGCGTAACGGTTATGCTAACCTGGTATGAATAAAACACACCTCACTCAGCATAAATTCGCCGATTTTGCATTGGCACCTCAGGTCCTTGCCGCACTTCATGCGCAAGGTTACACTCATTGCACACCGATCCAGTCACAGTGTTTGCCACTGGCACTGGCCGGTAAAGACATCGCCGGACAAGCCCAGACCGGCACAGGGAAAACCCTGGCCTTTCTGACGGCAACTTTCCATTATCTGCTGACCCATGAACCTAAAGGTTCAGGCCAGCCGCGCGCCATTATTATGGCTCCTACGCGGGAACTGGCAGTTCAGATCCATCAGGACGCTGTTGAACTGGCAAAACATGCCGGTTTAAAGCTTGCTCTGATTTATGGGGGCGAAGGTTACGATTCTCAACGCCAGTTACTGGAAAAAGGCGCGGATATTTTAATTGGTACCACAGGCCGCCTGATTGATTACATGAAACAAGGCCTGTACGACCTGTCACAAATTCAGGTTGTGGT
>JAYRUI010000060.1:0-10159 GCA_041919175.1 Rheinheimera sp.
GGCTCATTTCAGCGCCGGTATTGTAATACCGCTTCAACACACAAGGAAAGTCAGATGAACTCAAAATCACTGTTAATCGCAGCCATCGTCGTCGCAGCAGCCTGTACGTTAAATCCGGTTCTGGCATTACAGTCAGCGCCTGCAGTTGCCAAAGTTGGGGCGCAGGACGCTACGAACAAGACCAACACTGCGGCCAGCAAGCTCAGTATTAACAAAGCCAGTCAGGAGCAGCTTGAAGCTATTCCGGGTATTGGTGAGAAAAAGGCCCAGGCAATTCTGGATTACATCAAAAACCATGGCCCTATTAAAAACCAGCAACAGCTGATGGAAGTGAAAGGTATTGGTGCCAAACTGGCGGAGAAAATTAACAGCTTTGTCAGTTATTAATGCCAGACCCGGTTTTGATTGATGGTTACAGGCACTAAGCCGGGGGGCTGTGCCTGACCAGGCGATAAAAACAGGGCATTTTATAAAGAAAAACCCGGCAAAGATGCTTCTTTTCCGGGTTTGTTATTTTGGTTTTAAACCAACGCTTATTGAGGTACTTTTTAGTAAGCGTTCTGGTAAAAAATGTGCGTTCAGAATACTGTGAGTGACTCGGGTATCCGGTTTAAAAACGACTAGTTATCACCCAGTGCGCGCATCTGCTCATTGGCCCATTGCACCGCCTCATGGTAAGCGTCAGGCAACGATTTTGCTTCAAGCCCAAGCCGCGCTATCGCTGTATTTGCTTCCTGCCAGTGTGCCTGCTCGTAACATTTCACCAAAGACAAATATTCTGCCAGCAACCCCTGATTATCGACCAGTGCATCTTTAATATCTTTTGCTAACGGCAGCTTGCTCATCACAGAAGTCATCGGCTCGTCCAGAATAGCGTCCATCAATGACATCATGCCGGTTAAAAAGGCTTTGGCTGTATCCGTTTTGCGGTGGATTTGCGCTATGCCTTCGGCAAACTTGGCTCTGGTCATGGCCAGACGCATCAGCTCTGCTGGTTTTTCGCTGCTGACCTGGGCCGTAAATAACACTGAAAGGAATTTTTTCAGTTCAAGCTGACCCAGCACCACCAGCGCTTGTTTAATGGTTTCAATTTCAGAACGACGTTTAAACACGGCTGAATTTGAATAACGCAATAATTTGTAAGACAAATTCACGTCACGCTCAAAAATGGAGGTGATTTGAGTCAAATCCATTTCGGACTTTGAGGTTTCATAAAGCAATTCAGCAAGCGTCATCTGTGCCGGTGACAAAGCCTTGCTTTGTAACATTTCAGGTTTAGAGAAAAAATAACCCTGAAAATAGCTAAAACCCATTTTGAGTGCAGCCTGAAACTCTTCGTTAGTTTCAACTTTTTCAGCCAGCAGTTTAATGTTCGGAAAAGCAGCTGTGGCTGTTAATACTTCCTGGATGACGTCCTGCGAGGTGCTGCGAAAGTCAATTTTGATGATGTCGATATAAGGGTAGAAGTGACGCCAGACAGGCTGATGAATATAGTCATCCAGGGCAACTATATAACCTTGCTCTTTTAAAGACTGTACTTCAGCCAATAACCTTTTCCCGGGCTGCACTGTTTCCAGTATTTCAACCACCACTTGTTCTTTGGGCAGCATGGACGGAAACTTTTTCAGCAGGGTGTCCAGGGTAAAGTTGATAAAACCAAGTTTATCGCCAAGGAAATCATCCAGACCAAAATTAAATTGACTACCAGCAATCATTCTTGATGTTGCTTCGTCACCATCAATATCCGGAAACACGTTTTCCAGCCCATCACGGAACAATAACTCGTAAGCATAAAGATTTTTGTCACGGTCAAGAATGGGCTGGCGGGCGGCATAAAAGTACATACAGACTACGTTTCCTTACAGGGTATTCTGGCAAGCAATGTAGCAAAGAATTCTGTTGCTAGGGAACAAAAATTTGGCAGTTCGGATATTTTGTCGGCACCTACTGTAACAAAGAGCAGGTGCCTTACAGAAATACCTATGATTTGAGCTTCACCAGCATCTCAGTGAAGTGCTGATCAACGTCTTGCCCGGGTGCCGCGGTCAGCTTGCTGACCAGCACTATCGCAATGCTCGATAACAACACACCTGGCACCATGGCATAGATAAAATCATCAAGTTGCTTGCCGTCAATGGTCAGTGGACTAAAGACCCACACCAGCACTGTCACTGCCCCTGTCACCATACCGGCCAGTGCGCCCCAGTGATTCATCCGGCGCCAATACAGGCTCATCAGAACCAGAGGGCCAAAGGCAGCACCAAAACCAGCCCATGCATTGCTGACCAGACTCAGAATTGAACTGCTGCGGTCAAGGGCAATCACAATAGCCACCAAAGCAACAGCGAATACCGAAACACGGCCTATCATCACCAAATGCTGGTCTGACGCGGTTTTATTTAAAAAGGTTTTATAAAAATCCTGGGTCAGGGCACTTGATGTCACCAGCAACTGGCTGGAAATAGTGCTCATCACAGCGGCCAGCAAAGCGGCCAATAAAAAACCGGTGACAAAAGGATGGAACAACACTTGTGACATCAGGATAAAAATGGTCTCAGGATCTTTCAGTTCCTGGCCGGTTTGATGGATATAAGCAATACCGACAAAACCAGTTGCAATAGCGCCCAGTAACGAAATAATCATCCAGGACATGCCAATACGGCGTGCCACCGGGAAATCTTTCACCGAACGAATGGCCATAAAACGCACGATAATATGCGGTTGACCAAAATAACCTAAACCCCAGGCCAATAAGGAAATAATGCCAAGCACACTGGTACCGGTAAAAATATCCAGATGGGTTGGATTCAGATTTTGCACTGTCGTCAGGACTGGCCCTATGCCACCTACCACATTCAGTGCAGCAACAGGCACCAGAATTAAAGCCAGGAACATAATAATGCCCTGAACAAAGTCGGTCATACTGACGGCCAGAAAACCACCCAGCAGGGTGTAGGCAATCACCACACCCGCTGTCAGTGCCAGGCCCCAGAAATAATCAAGGCCAAACACTGATTCAAACAATTTACCGCCGGCAACCACGCCTGACGCCGTGTATAAAGTAAAAAACACCACTATGACCACAGCTGAAATCAACCGGAGCATCCGGGTGCGGTCGGCAAAACGGTTTTCAAGATAATCGGGCAGGGTAATAGAATCTTTGGCGTGTTCGGTATACACGCGGAATCTTGGCGCCAGTAATAAATAGTTTAGCCAGGCACCAATCACCAGACCAACGGCCAGCCAGATTTGTGAAATGCCCAGCGCATATAAAGCGCCCGGTAAACCCATGAGCAGCCAGCCGCTCATATCTGAAGCACCGGCTGACAATGCAGTGACAGCAGGACCAAGTTTACGACCGCCTAACATATATTCCGACAGATTACTGGTTGACTGGCGGTAAGCATAAAGCCCGATAGCCAGCATGGCGGCGAAATAAATCACCAGCGCGAGAATAGTGCCCGTTTCCAAAATTACGACCTCATCTGAGTTATTAGTATCTTTGATAGTCTGCGACAGCCAGTAAGGGTTGCCGTGCGGCTCGCAGTGAGGGTAGGAAACTGCGGCTGGCTGTACGGCGGCACATGCTAACAAGGGCGTGTCGTTTCAGCCAGCGCTTTTCTGTGGTTGCACCAACAGATGCTACCAGTTGCTGTTTTGGCACTATGCCGCGACATCGGCTTAGCGCACCTTTTAGCTGGTGAAGCTGAGCTGCTGCTGCAATTTACCGGCGATCTCTTGTAATCGCTGGTCTTTGGCAGCCACCAACACTAAATCAGCTTTGTTCATCATCAGACTCTGACCATGAAAATTGTCGTCGGCAAAAGTTTGATTGGCCGGCCAGCCATGATCTTTGGGCAATACAAACACAGTGACAGGGCCGTCTTGGGTATCTAAAACCAGATGTAAAGAACGCACACCACGGAAATTACAAAATCTGGCATAACGTATCTGCTGCTCAAAACCGCTGAGCTTGCCGTCAAAGCTGGCGAGCAACGCATTGACCTGCGACAGCGGTAACTGGCTACTTTTCCCAACCAGCGCACTGGCTTCGTGATAGACATGCGCCAGTGCATAACCGCCTAAATCTGTCGGAAAATGCAAGGGTTCAAACCGCAGTTGCACCAGACCAAGCGCCAGCGCCACACCGGCTGCAAGGCCATAAACCCAACGTTGCTGCTTTTTCTGCCGATAGCTTTGCAGCTGTTGATTAAACAGCAGTCGTCCGGCTAAATCCTCCGGCACATCGCATTGCAAAGCTTGTTTTATTTGCAGGTCCTGCTGTAACAATTCCTGCTGCAACTGCTGCAACTGCTGCATATCAGGGGCTGCTTTCAGCGCTTGCCGCAGCGCCGCATCAGTTGACTGTGGATCACTGAATAAACGACGGCGTAATTCCAGTTCATCCATGCTGATAACTCCCGGTATTTTGATTGATCAACTCGCGCAGTTGATGACGCGCCCGGTACAGCCGGGTATTTACCGTATTCAGATTCAGCTCCAGCGTCTTTGCAATTTCATCGCCTGTCATGCCAAACAGCACCTGCAATACCAGCGGTTCCCGATATTCCAGTGCCAAACTCAAAATCAGTTGTTGTAACTCAGACTGCTCGCGCAGCTGCTCCGGTGATGCGCCGTAAACATCAGCCAGTTCATCTTGTTCAATCTCGTGATAATCAAACTGTTTACGCTCAAAACGCCTGGCGTTCTCCCGCCGCAAAATAGTGATCAGCCAGGCCCTGGCGGAACTGGCATCTAACAAAGCATCCAGATGTTTCCATGCCCGCAAAAAGGTTTCCTGAACTAAATCATCGGCAATAGCTTTGTGCTGACACAACCAGTAGGCGTAGCGGTATAAATCGGCATGAAAGCTTTTTACCAGCGCCTGATAACGCAGTTCTTTACTGCTCATAAAAGTTGTTAACCTAAAATCGCGAAGCTGTTATTGACGATAGACCGGCATAGTCGGAAAAAATGTGCAGAAAAGATAAAAATATTAAAAAATGGCCGCGCTGGTTGCGCAGCCATATTGTATCCAGAAAGAAAGTCGCTCTGATCAACCCGGATACAGCGGTCGCAGTGGCTGCTGCACAGGTTTTTGCTGCAGATGTTTATATTTGGCAAAAGCCTCATATAACGCCTGACCTTGCCATGGCTGCTTGTTCTGCTGATAGGGCAAAAAGCAGAGTTTTTCCACTTCGCGTTTCAGTTCAGAGTCCGGCAAGCTATGCAGCAGCTGGGTCAGACGGGAAATATTTGCATCTATGCCCTGACTGGCCCATTGCAGCAACTGGGTACCGGCTTCAGCACTATCGTTGGCAAGACAGGCTGCTTTTAGCTTGCGCGAGCTGAATTTCAGCAAAGTAGGGGCGGTCTGTTGTGGTTGCTTTTGTTGTGACCATGACAATTTGGGCCATAGCAACAGCAATAATGTGAGAAGCCACAGCACTAAAAACAGCGTGCTGCTATAAGTCCAGCCCCAGGGACCAGAAGGCGTAATGACAGTGTTGCTGATCTCAGGTTCGTTATTGGCTATCGTAGGTTCCGGTGTGATTTGCGTCTGAGGCTGAGCAGGGTTCGCAGCCACTTTTAAAGTGCGCTCAGGCAACTCGGCATAAGCCAGTTCGTTGGTTTTGCTGTTCCACCATGGAATACGGACAGCGGGCAGCACCAAATCACCGGTTTGGGTGGCAATCACCGCCGAGGTAAACACTTTTTGTGCCACTAACCGCGCGTTACGTTCAGCTTTTTTACTTTGCGGCTGTTCAGCATAACTTTTCACACCAGCGGGCAAAACGATGTCCAGATCCGGCAGCTGATGGTCGGCTAAATCCACAGCGGTCAGTGTAATAGTGCGGGTGACAGGTTCACCTTGTGTCAGCTCATTACCGGGTGGCGTCCACTCTTCGGTCAAAGCGACCAGCTCAGACACCAGCCATTGGCCTTTAAAACCGTCCGGAATGGCTTTTACTTTCAGTTTCTGCGCCTGACCTTGTGCCGATACCGTCTTGGTTTTGGCAAAATAGTCATAACGTGAACTTTGCCGGTCAATCATCTCGCCTTTAAACCAGGGCGCGGCCAAATCAAAATCACCATGTTGTTCCGGGATCAGGGTATAACGACGGGTAATGGTTTGATAACGCTGACCATTCACCAGTTCCGAACCTTCGACATCTTTGCCAAGCTGCTCTATGGTCGCGCCTTGCAGCTCTGGCTGACTCAGGCTGCCGCGTTGTAAATCACCACTGAAAAATATTTTGACGTCGTAATACACCAGTTGCTGCACATAAAGTTCGTTGCTGCTTAAACTGCTTTGAATAAACAGCTCGTCCGAGCCTGTGCCATTGGGATCGGCGGCAACCACCGTCAGATTGATAGGTTCACTGCGTAAACCTTCAACTTCAAAAGAGGGGATCACAAAGCTACCGGTTTTTTTAGCGAATAAACTCAGTTGCCAGCGGGTGCTCTGACTGGAGCGGCCATTAATAATTTGCATACTCTGGCTGATGGCAGGGGCGCTGAAATTAAAGTCATTGGCAAGCACTGAAAAGTCGATTTGATTGCCCGACACTTTTTCATCAAGCTCAATTTGCAGCAGTAATTCTTCGCCCATCATCACCGGGTTTTTGTCGACTGTCGCAACCAATGAAGTGGCAGCCAGAGTTGCCGGCGCGATAAAAAGCAGCAATGCCATTGCCAGAAACTTCAGCCCCCCAGAGAAATGTTCACTGTGCCAGTGGCGCAACAGGGTTACCATTCTTGTTCAGCTCCTTTGGGTAATCGTTGTTGTTGTCTTTTTTGATACTCAAGTAACATTTTATTACGCAGCAATAAGGCCGGATCGTCCTGCACCTTGCGCATCAAACCATCCAGTTGCTGGCTTTGTTCAGGTGATGCGTTAGGCCAGGCTTCCCGCACCGCCTTTTGTTGCTCTTTATCCTGCTCGTTCAGCGGCTGCTGTTCTGCTTGTTGTTGCTCAGCCGGTTTTTTATCTGCGTTGGCTTTTTCTTGTTGCTGCTGTTGGCTTTGCGGTTCAGGATCTTTGCCTTCGCCATTCTGGCCGTTTTGTTGTTGTGATTCTGAATCTGATTTTTCGTTTTGTTGTTCCTGCTTTTGTCCATCTTCAGACTGTTGCTCTGAATTCTTCTGTTCAGAGTTTTGGTTTGAGTTTTGTTGTTCTGAGTTCTGCTGCTCACCGTCTTTTTGGGAATTTTGCTGCTGTTGCTGTTGTTGCAGCAACTGCTTAGCAAGTTCAATGTTTTGGGCAAGACCGGCTAAATCAGGTTGTAGTTTTTCGGCTTCCTGATAAGCCTGTAGTGCGTCTTCAAACTTTTGCTGCTGCATCAGGCTGTTACCCAGGTTGTAACGGCCGGCCGCTGAATTATCCTGCCGGAATAATTGTTCAGCAGCCTGATAATCACCACTGCGATAAGCGGCGTTTCCCTGCCACAGCGGCTGTTCAAATTTCTCCAGCGCTTTGGCGTAGTCTTTTTCCGCATAAGCAGCTTTGGCTTGTTGCTGCGGGGTTTGCCATAAATCGCGCCATTCCACAGCCTTGCTATCCGGGGAGAGCAACAACAGCGGTAATACCACCAGTATTGATGCTCGTTTGCCAAGCCATAAGGCCAGCGGTAATAACAACCAACATAAATAAACACCGGCATCCTGCCATTGATCGCCGCTGATTTTGCTGCTTTGTACGTCTTTTTCTGCTGCCAGACTTAACGGCGGCTGTTGCAGTATCGCCTGAATATCCGCTTGATCAAAACTGCTTTGCCGAAATACACCGCTGGTCAATTGCGCGATATCTTTGAGCTGGGTCAGCGGTACCTTTGGGATCACAATGCTGCCGTTACGATCTTTTAACAGCTCGCCCGAGCTCAGCCTTACCGGCGCACCTTCGCTGCTGCCAAAGGCCAATACGGAGATCCGGTGCGGATAATTGTTCAGACTTTGGCGTAGCTGCTGATAATGACTGGCGCTAAAACCATCGCTCATCACAACCACATCACCTTTGGGGTAACCGGCTTGCTTTAACAGCTGAGCGGCCAGTTCCAACGCACTTTGCAGGTTTGAACCCTGAGCCGGCATAATTTCCGGTGTTAAATCAGGCAATAACAAACGGATATTATTGTGGTCCGGTGTTAAAGGAGAAATCACATAAGCGTCAGCAGCAAAAGTTAATAAGGCAAGTTCACCTTCCTGCAGCTGGCTGGCAAAATCCAGCGCTTTAAAGCGGGCCTGAGTCAGGCGGTTGGGTTTGACGTCTGTGGCCAGCATTGACATCGACATATCCAGCACCAGCACTGTGGCTTTATTCAGCGCAAAAGCAGGTTGTGGCAGCTTTTGCACGCTGGGACCGGCAAGGGCAACAACGGATAAACACATCGCAACCAGCAACCACAGATAAGGTGTGCGACTTTGTTGTTGCAGCTGCTGCTGTTTTAACAAACGCAGTTGCAGGTGAGGGGGGAGCAATTGTTGCCACGGGCTGGCTGGTTGCCTTAAATGCCAGCACAGATAAAGGCAAACCAACACCAGCGGTAATAACAACAACCAGAGCGGGCGCAGCCAATGCAATTCAAACGGCATGATCTGAGCCTCCTTTTGTCGAAGCTTTGTGTCTTTGGGCACGCAATGGGGCGCGCCACTGCTGCCATGGTAAAGCGGACAACAACAGCACCAGGGTAAGTAGCAGCGCAAACAGCAGCGGCCAGTGCAATAAACTCTGCTGCGGCCTGTAATTCAGCTGATCCCTTTCAATAGGCTCAAGTTGGTCAAGCAATTGATAAATTTGTTGTAATTCAGCGATATCGCGGGCGCGGAAATAACGGCCACCTGTTGCGGTGGCAAGCTCAGTCAGCAGTGCTTCGTCCAGATCGTCCGATGGATTGACCAGCTGCGGGCCAAAAATGCCCTGTTGCACCATTTGCTCGGCACCAACACCCACAGTGTAAATTTTCACACCGGCAGCTTTGGCGAGCTCAAGCGCTTCTCTTGGCTGGATGTTACCTGCGGTATTGGCACCATCACTGAGTAAAATCAGCACCTTATTCGAGCTTTCATAGGTATTAAATCTTTTCACCGCCAGACCAATGGCTTCGCCAATAGCGGTGCGTTGCCCAACCAGTCCAAGCACCGCTTCGTCCAGCATTTGTTGCACTGTCTGGCGGTCAAAGGTTAAGGGTGTTTGCTGATAAGCTGCGTCAGCAAAAAGCACCAGCCCAAGCCGGTCGCCCTGACGTTTCTGAATAAAATCGGACAATACAAACTTCACTGCATCGAGCCGGTTGGTGGCCTGGCCTTCAATCACCATGTCGTTGATATTCATCGAGCCAGACAAGTCAACCGCCAGCATCATGTCACGGCCTTGTTGTGGCAGAGTCACAGGTTCACCTAACCACTTTGGCGCCGCAGCTGACAGCACCAGCGCCAGCCAAATCAGAGATAACAACAATGTGCGGCGTTTGGGCGCTTTGGCAAAACCGGCATCAGGCACAGTACGGGCAAGTTTGGCCAGCGGCGGCAAATACAGGCTGGCACCGGGTGTCTGCTGTTTGTTTTTAACCAGCAGCGGTAACAACAACAGTAGCAATAACCAGGGATAACTGAATTCAAACATGGGCGTCTCCGCCTTGGCCTGCAGGCGCTGCAGTGGTAATTTTCGCCTGTTGCAGCCAGAGTCTGGCAAAGTGCGCATAGAGTTCCAGCTGCCCGGCGTCTGGTTGTTGCTGATAATGCAGTGCCAGTAAATCAGGCAGCGGGGGCAGTGTGCTTTGCTGTTGTGGGCCAAGGCTTTGTATTAAAAACTGTTGCCATGCGTTACCGCTGTACGCCAATGCCGGATGTGACGGCGCTTCGGTCAGCAAGATGCGTTTTAATAATGCGGTGATCTGGTGTGCAGCATCTTTATCGGCAAGATGAATGGCTGCTAATGTGGCCTGGGCAAAACGCCGCGGTGCCAGCCGTAACTGCCGGCGACGGTAAAAACGAAAAGCCATCATGGCTAAAACTATTGCCGCCAGGAGCAACAGCCACCAGATGGGCGCCATATACCAGTCGTTTGAAAACGCGGGTTCCTGAATATCTGCCAGTTGTTGCAAAGCCGGGTTGGTGGCCGGCGCTTCAGTTGCTGCCATAAGACCTCCCAGCAAGTTGG
>JAYRUI010000061.1:0-10146 GCA_041919175.1 Rheinheimera sp.
GCCATGTGTTGGTCCCTAACCGCAGCGGCTGGTGGCTGCTGACTTTGTGTTTTTGTGTTTGTGTGTTGCCGCTGCAGTTACAGTGGGTAGGCAAACATGAGCTGTATCATTATGGTTTACAAAAGAAAGTATCCCAGCAGCTGTTAAGTGCTGCTGCAAACTTTGCCACAGATGCGGATGCGGATGGTTATGGCTGGTTTTTACCCCTGCGGGATGCTTATCCCTTTGATCCACAACGTTTCCCCGGCGCTATGGATATTCCGGCCAATGGCGTCGATGAAGACGATATTTTTGGTGATTTAGCGCCTTTGCCCAAGTTGCTGGACGCCTTACCTTTGTTACTCGCCAAAGCAAAACAACAACAGCCAACCCCAAAACATCTGGTGTTGGTGGTGCTGGAAAGTGTGCGTGCCGACCAGTTGTTTGCTGAGCATAATGGCAAAGCCGTGATGCCGGTGTTGTCGGCTATTGCCAGACAAGGCAGTTATAGCCAGCAGGTCTACAGTCACACAGGTTTTACCACCAGTTCGTTAAAAGCGTTATTTGACCGAAGCTTAAGCAGCAGACCAGAGGAGCTTGGGCTTATTCCGGCTTTAACGGCTTTGGGTTATCAGCAAAGTTTTATCTCAGGTCAGGCCGAGGATTTTGGTGATGTGGCCGCCACTGTGGGCATGAAAGCGCCCGGCAATTATTATTTTGACGCTAAAACAGCCATCAACGACAGGGTATATCCGGCTAAAACGCTGGGCTCCCTGCGTTTGAGTGAAGACAGGGTGGTGCAACAGGTTGAGCGCAGATTCAGCGAACTCAACTGGCAACAGCCGCAGTTTGTTTATATCAATCTGCAGGCGGCGCATTACCCTTATGTCCATAAAAATACCAAAACGCTGCTGACCGATCTGTTGATCGACCGTGCGCAAATTTCTGAACGCAATAAAAAACTGGTGGAATTAAGTTACGCCAATGCGGTAGCAAATGCCGATCTGGCGCTTGGACAAATTCAGCAATTGCTGCAGCAGCATCAGGTGCTCGACAATACAGTGCTGGTAGTGACCGCTGATCATGGTGAGTCGTTGTTTGACGATGGTTTTCTGGGCCATGGCCATCAGCTGAATGATGCCCAGACGCGGATTTTTTATGTGAATAATCAACAGCAGCAGCTGCCTGAAGTCTTTGGTCATGTGCAGATGGCTGAGCTGATGTTGCGTGCAGCCCTTGGTGAGCAAGAAGCGGTAAAAACAGCGCCGGTATTGCAGGTGGTTGGCCTGATCCGGGCACCTCAGCAGATTGCGATGGTGACGCCAGAAAGGCGTTATCTGTATGATTTTCGGGATCAATATTTTAGCTGGCAAGCTCTGGCTTCGGTCAATTTTGCAGAAAAGACCGGGGAAAAGCGCGCGGAGAAACCACTATTGCTGCAAAAGCAAAAGTTGCCGTCATTAACGCCGCAAGCACAAATGCCAGCCCGTGAGTTATTACAAAGCTGGGGCTGGCTCCGGTATCAGCAATCGGACTTGCATCACGGCGTTGTACGGCGCTAAATTTCACAGCTGCTTTGGTGCAGCAGCTGCTATTGCAACTTTAATCACTGTCATTGGTTCAGCGGCGCAAAGGCTTGTTGCGCCTGATAAAACTGCACCTGCAGCCGGCCGAGTTCGGTGCTGTATCTTTCGATATCACCTCTTAATCTGTCGGTGCGGTATAACAAAGCGGCGCGGCGGTTGGCATCGTTTTCCAGCGCAATTTGCTGGTTGTTCCGGTAAATTTCATCACGGCTCTGCGCAATTCTAAGCTCTAAGTCACCGATAGCGCTGGCCAGATTGTCCACTGCGGATTTGGCCTGATACCAGCGTCTGCCTTGTTGATAACCCCGGCGAAAATCCGGCTCCAGCTTACCTGTACAAGCTGTGTTGTATTCTGCCCCACTGCGGCCATGGGCTTCACCGTGCGGGAAATCACAATAAAACACTAAGCCCTGCTGATGACCTTGCTGATACAACTTAAAATCCGGCGTGACGCCATGATCAGCGCAGTCTTTTTGATAGTCACGGAATTTGCTGGCCAGTGTGCCTGCTTTGCCGTCATTCACCCCAAGACTATACCAGTCGCCCGCAAGACACTCGTCTTTGCTGATACTGCTGCAGGCTGACAACAAAAATAATAAGTTGCAGCAAAGGAACAGGTGGCGGGAAAGCCGGAATAGGTTCATGAAAAGTCCCGTTTTTTTGAAATTGTGCTCTATGCTAATGTTTGTCGTGCCAACTGCCAAGCGCGGAAATGTGTGTTGAAGCTGCTGCAGTTGTTGTCCGATGATATCTGGTTGGGCTCTGTGCCTTTTATTCAGACAAAGGATTTGTGTTATGCCGCAATTTTTTGCCCCGTGCCGTGCTTTTCTGCCATTGATTGTGCTGATTGCTGCGCTTCACATTGTGCCTGTGCAAGCGCAAAACTGGTTTCCACTTACTGTGATTGCCGATGGAAAAACAAAGCAGTATCAACCACTTCCCAAGGCGACAAAGCAGTGGCGGCTTTGTGCATTATTGCCGCATGGCAAAGACCATTATTGGTGGGGCGTGGCCTGGGGCTTGTCGGAAGAAGCAGCCCGGCAGGGAGTTATGCTGGGCATTTATGAAGCCGGTGGTTATGAAAATGCCGAAAAACAACGGGCGCAGCTGGCGCTCTGCCGGCAAAAAAAGGCGGATGCTTTTATTATTGCGGCCATTTCTGCCAATGGGCTTGATGCGGAAATTAGCCAGTTAAAAGCGCAGGGTATTCCGGTGATTGATTTAATTAATGGCATTGACAGTGCGGATGTCAGCAGCCATTCGGTGGTGTCTTTTGCCGATATGAGTGCTGCAGCTGCAAGTTATTTACTGGCGCGTCAGAGGCAACAGCAAATGCGGCTGGCCTGGTTTCCCGGACCTGAAGGCGCCGCCTGGGTACGGGATGCGGAAACCGGGTTAAACCGGGTTAAACCGGGTATTGGCAAATAAAAAAGTCACTTTGCTACACGCGGGTTATGGCCCGACGGATGCATTCAGCCAGGCCGGTCTTGCCCGGGCTTTTTTTGCCAAAGAGCAAGTGGATGGCGTACTTGCTAATGCTGTGTCAGCCAAAGTGGTGGCGCAGTTTTTATTTAAAGAACAAGCTTTCATGGCCAAAAAAGCAGGACAGGCCAAACCCACTGCTGTGCCTGTGGTGGCTTATTATGCCAATCCGGCCGTCATTGACATGTTGCAAACCGGTCAAATCAGCGCTGCAGTGACAGATTCTCCGGTGATCCAGGCCAGAATTGCCATCGACCTCGCCGTTCGGTTGTTGCAAAAAGAGCCGGTGCCAAAACATATTGGCCCCAAAATTGAAGTGCTGGATGCGACCACTCTGGCGCAGTATCCGCTGAACCGTTTATTGCCGCCGGATGAACAATGGATCATCAGAAGGGATTTGCTGGATTTACCTTCAGAGCCGTCAAAAGTGCAATCAGAAATACAATCAAAATTGCAGTCACAACTGAAGTCACAACATTAAAAAGCCAGCAGTAGTTGGAGCGCGACTCAAAGGAAAAACAGCTGCTTTCGCTTCCCGGAGCAAGGTTGTTTCTGCTGGCTGCTCCCATACAAATCCACTATGCTGGTGATTATCTGATGATCCACAAGGGTTTTCCGTTTATGAGCATGTTCAGTGTGGCTTGTGGCCCCAAAGGTTGGCGTCTGTTTTTGTGCTTGCTCCTTGCCGTTTTGGTGTTGCCGCTGCGTGCAGAAACTGTGATCCGTACCTTAGGCCAGCAATCTATTCAGGAAGCCAGCCATGCTTATTATCAGGACTTACTACAGCTGATCCTGAAACAAACGGAAGCCGAATTTGGTCCGGCTAAAGTGCAGGAACTGATGCCACCCCGCCATGGTGATATGTTTTATATGCTGCAAAAAGGCGATTTTATTGACCTGCACCGGTTTGGCACCGACCTTGAACTGGAAAAAAATTTATTACCCATTCGGGTGCCTTTGCTCGGTGGTGGCTTGGGTTGGCGCGGCATGCTGATCCGCAAGATAGATAAAGACGCTTTTTTACAGCTAAATAGCTTTAGCCAACTGAAACATCTGACCGCTTGTCAGGGCATCAACTGGCCGGATTCAACCATTATGGAGCAGGCCGGACTGAAGGTACTGCGCATTGATGGTTATGATCAAATGTTGCAGATGCTGAGTAAAAAACGTTGTGATTATTTTCCCCGTAGTGTGTTTGAAGGCCCTTCTGAGGTGGCAAAATTCGTCAGAGACTATCCGGATCTGATGTTCAGCACTGATATTCTGTTGAAATACCCTTATGCTATGTACTTTTTTGTTAAACAAAACAATGAGTTATTGGCGAAGCGTTTGCAAAAGGGGTTAACAGCGCTGGCAATCACAGGCCAGTTGCAGGCTTTTATGCAAAAGCATCCGGTCAGCCGCCACGTGTTTCCACTGAGTCAGTTTGAACACTCTTTGGTGTTTGAGCTGCAAAATCCGGTGTTGCCACCAGCTACGCCGCTCAGTATCAGCGAGTTTTGGCTGCAATTACCTGAATCCACCCGCGTAGAGCGAATTAAAGCACCGCGGGTGACCACGCAAGCTGAGCGGTAAAGCCGGTAGCAATCACGAACAGCAATAGCAGCAATAGCAGCAATCAGACACAAACATAAACCACTGAAATAACGAATCACAATAATGCAAAAGCAGAACCTGCGACAGCAGGCTGCTATTGTCGCTGCGGCTTTTGCGGTTGCTTGTGCAGAACAGCGGCCGTTTTGGCCGAAGCTCTGATATAATCCGGCCAATTTTTACCTGTACCGGATCAACCATGACCACTTCTTTTGCCATCCCATCAGCCACAGATCCTGCGCTTTGCGACTTTATCAGTTTGTTTGCAAATGCCTTTTTAAAAGGTGAATTGCTGCGGCTGGTTTTATCCAAATATCAGGGCACAGATCCAGAGCTACTGCGGCTGCAAATCAGGCCGGTGCAAATTAAAGCCGAGCTGAAGTTGTCGTGTTTAGCGGAAAACCGCACCTTTGACAGCACCAAAAATTATGGCTTAGATGACGCTATCTTGTTGTTAACACAGCAGATAGGCACTGATTTTCACAGCGCTTTATTGGAAATTCAGGGGCAGGAAGTCCAGCTTAGCATCAGTAAAAAAGGCAAAGTGCTGATGAATAAGCGCAAAACGGCTTTAGCCAGTGCGCCTGCGACAGTGGCGCATAACAAAGAAAAACATCGTTTTGTTGAACAAAGCCGCCCTTATTTGCAGGCGCTTGGCATTACGGATGCACAGGGTCAGATCATTCCGGCCATGTCTAAAAAGTGGAAACAAATTAACAAGTTTATTGAAGTGCTGCAAAAAGCCATCAGTCAAACTGGCCTCGCAGAGCAGCAAGCTGTGCATGTGGCCGATTTTGGCTCAGGCAAAGCTTATCTGACTTTTGCGGTGTTTGATTATCTGACCAACACACTCGGATTAAAAGCCCAGGTAACAGGGGTTGAACTACGTCAGCCGCTGGTGGATTTATGCAATAACACAGCACGGCAGCTGCAACTGGATGGCCTGCAGTTTGAACAGGGGGACGTAAAACATTTTAAAGCCCGTGGTATTAACGTGATGATAGCGCTGCATGCCTGCGATACTGCCACGGATTACGCGATTGAGATGGGTATTCGCACCGGCGCCGAAATTATTATGTGTTCACCTTGTTGCCACAAAGAGCTGCGGCCGCAATTGCTTAGTCCGCCGGTGTTGTCGCCGCTGTTGGTGCATGGCATTCATGCCGGTCAACAGGCCGAAATGCTTACGGACGGTTTACGTGCTTTATTATTGGAAGCCCAGGGGTACGACACTCAGGTGTTTGAATTTATCAGTCTGGAACACACCAGCAAAAATAAAATGATCCTGGCGCAAAAGCGAAAAAAACCAAAAGACAACAAAGCAGTATTGGCGCAAATTACTGAATTAAAAGCATTTTATGGTATTAAGCACCATTGCCTGGAAACCTTATTGTCTGTCGCTGAACCAGGCTGCCGCTGAACCGACCAGCTGATCAGGCTGCATCAGCGACAATTGGCAGGGTTACTATAAGGAGATTATTTTGTTTGCTGTTGATTTTAAAGTGCGTGACTACGAATGTGATATGCAGGGCATCGTCAATAATGCGGTGTATTTTAATTATCTGGAGCACGCCCGCCATGAGTTTTTGCATAGTAAAGGCATTGATTTTGCTGCCTTGGCGCGTGATGGTATCAATCTGGTGGTGGTGCGCAGTGAAATGGATTACAAAGGTTCGTTAACCAGTGGTGATTTGTTTCAGGTGACTGTGGTGTATGAAGAAATTTCCAAACTACGTTTTGGTTTCCGTCAGCAGGTGATACGCAGTCGCGATGGTGCCGTGATGTTACAGGCGCTGGTGATTGGCACTGCACTGAATGCCAGAGGCCGGCCTTTTGTGCCCGAGGCGCTGGCGCTGATAGCTGCGAGCTGAGCAGTGCGAACTAAGTACAGCCCATCATAAACTTGCATGAAACTGCATTTAGTTTCATGCAAGTGTGCAAAACCAAACTAAAACAATACGGTTAAAATAGCTTCGGTTGCAAAAACGGGATCAACGCCAGAATAAGCGCCTGCTGGTACACGCTGCTCCGGCTTAAGCGGTTGCCCGTCAGTAATGCAATAGCGCCACCGGCCTGTTTAATATTGTCGGTGCCAAACATCAAATCCATCACATCACCAAGCTCAGCGCCCTGTTGCAGTTGTGCTAAAGCAGAAGGCGGCAACATCAGACTGGCAGAGCGCGCCATGCCTTGTTTGCCCTGATGTTCGATCAGCATCCAGGCAAAAGTAAACTCAGCGTCCAAACCCGCTTCGATACTGACATAAAAATCGGCTTGTTGAATTTGTTTCAGTGCCTGGATACGGTTTTGGGCGCCCAATAAAGTTTCGGCGCTGCTCATCGGCTGCGCAGCCACACCAGATGGCACGGCATAACCTTGCACTTCACAATGGATATCAGGGAAAACTTCTGTAAAACAGTGTTTTACAGCATTAATTTTGGCCGGGTTGGCTGAAGCCACTGCGATTTTCCATGGCGGTGTCGTTAGATTTTTCAGGCTTGCACTTTGTGGCATAACAAATGGTTCCGGGTAAAAAAACTGCGGCAGATCATAGCCTGCTCTCTGGCCTTATGGTTACACAAAATCTGCATTTTTACCGGTGTTTGCTGAACCTGGGCAATCAATGGTCGGAGCTGACCTTTGTTAAATATATGCTCTATTGTGTAAATAATTTACAGAAGGAGATATGGATGGAAGCTCAGACTGCTTTACCTGATTATATTCGTGTGGATGAAGCCGCTATGCTGAACCGGAGTCTTGCACATTTACAATTGATGCAGCGCCGCCACACAGTGCGCGATTTTTCCGCAGAACCTGTACCAAAAACTGTGATTGAACAATGTATTCAGGTGGCAGCGCTGGCCCCCAGTGGTGCCAATCATCAGCCATGGCACTTTGTGGCTATTCAGAATGCACAAATTAAAAAACAAATCCGGTTGGAAGCCGAAGCGCAGGAGCAGGGTTTTTATGCCGGCAGGGCCGGTGAAGAGTGGCTGGACGCTTTAAAACCTCTTGGCACCAATGCACATAAACCTTATCTGGAAACTGCCCCCTGGTTGATTGTGATTTTCTCGCAAAAACGTGGTGGTATTGCCGATGACGACAAAAGCACCAATTACTATGTGCATGAATCTGTGGGGATAGCGACCGGCTTTTTAATTCAGGCTTTTCATCAGGTGGGGCTCGTGACATTAACCCATACCCCTAAGCCTATGAGTTTTTTAAGTAAAATTTGCAACAGAGACAATGACAACGACAGGCCTTATATGTTGCTGGTGGTGGGTTACCCGGCAGCGGACGCCACAGTGCCGGAGCATGCCTTAAAGAAAAAAGCTTTTTCGCACATTTGTACTGTGCTGGAATAACGGGCATTCATCAACTTTGTACCGGACCAACTCAAAGATGAAGCTGGTGCCTGATGCAAACAAAAAGGAGCTGAATTTCAGCTCCTTTTTACATCTATACCGCAGGTTATGCGTCAATGAATTAACCGCCTAAACCCACATACACAGTTTGCACGTCGTCATCGTTGTCGATAGCTTCGAGGAAAGCTTCCACTTCAGCACGGGCGGCATCGTCCAGTGTCATTGGGTTTTTCGGTTTATAAATCAGTTTGGCGGAGCTTACGCTAAAACCAAATTCTGGCAGGGCTTTTTGTACTAAATCCAGATCGGTTGGTTCAGTGTAAAAAATCACACCACCTTCATCGTCCTGCTCAAAATCCTGCGCGCCTGCTTCAATAGCGGCCACTTCAATGTCGGCATCTTTGCTGTCGGCTGTGGCTTCAATAGCGCCTAAATAATCAAAATCCCAGGACACTGAACCAGAGTTGCCCAACTGACCTTTGCGGAACAGAATACGCATACTTTGGGCTGAGCGGTTTTTGTTGTCTGTTAAACATTCAACAATAACCGGCACCTGATGCGGTGCAAAACCTTCATAAACAACGTGTTCGTAGTTCACCGGGCCGTCCAGCAAACCAGCGCCTTTTTTAATGGCACGTTCCAGCGTTTCTTTTGGCATTGACGCTTTACGGGCGGTTTCAATGGCTAAACGCAGTTTGGAGTTCATGCTTGGATCGGCGCCATTTTTGGCGGCCATCATAATTTCTTTGGCTAATTTGGTAAAAATACGACCTTTAGCGGCCGCAGTGTCTTGTTTGTGTTTTGCTTTCCATTGTGCGCCCATGGCTACAATCTCGCTCTATGCTGGCTGTGAAACGAAGAAAATCGCCGTAGTCTAGCCAAAGGGCAGTAACGACGCAACCGCCACGGCGGGGTAGCACGAAGTGAATCACATTTTGTGATAAACTGCGGCCTGTTTTTTTCTGTGAGATAACGCATGAATCGTTTGATTTTAACCCCGTTGAAAAAGTTGTTATTAACTCTGCTGTTAGCCAGCATCAGCCAAAGTGTGATAGCCCAAACGCCGGCTGACACCACCCAAACCGCAAATCCAGTTGCGACCAACGCAGCAACAGTGACCACAGTAGCTGCCACCACAGATGTCGAAGCCACAATGAAAGCCATGGCGCTGCATTATAAAAAGGCGCTCGGCGCAGCTGATATCGAACAAATGCAAAAAGAAATCAACGCTTTACAACATGAAGTTGCAACGGTACAAAGTTATCAGTTTCCGCCTGAAAAACAGCAGTTATTTCAAAAAGGGCTGACTGAAGTACAACAACAGCTTCTGTTGGTGCAGCAGCAGTTGCATGAAGGCAAGATGGCACAAGCCAAAGAGCAGTTAACGCAAGTAGATTTACTTAAAAAACAATATCATAAACAGCGCAGCCCAAGTTTCTGGCAACTGTTGTTTGGTGGTTAAGCGAACACGGAGCATAAGGCATGAATGGAAATATCGTTGTAGCCGCCGTTGCTTTTGCGATAGGGCTGGTGGCAGGTAAACTTATTTATCAGCAGCCGCCGCAATTAGTTGCGGTTCCCGCTGTTGAGATGGTGCCGGAGGAATATCTGGCGCCTGTCAGCACAGGTGCTGCTGGTATTGCCCAAAGTACTGTGCAAAGCACCGTGGTGTCAGAACAGCAGGCCCCTGATACAAATAGTTATATTGCAGATAGTCAGAGTAGCACCACCAGCTCTTCTTTTTCCTGTGATGGCCGTACCATGTGCAGCCAGATGAATTCCAGAGCTGAAGCTGAGTTTTTTATTCAGAATTGCCCGAACACCCAGATGGATGGTGATAACGATGGCCGGCCCTGTGAAAGGGATAGCCGTTTTAACTAATACCGGTTCAGGTTAAAGAACGCAGATGTGGTCTGAATAGGCGTTGTTGGCTGAGTGTCGCTGGTTGCTGTTGCCCGGGCGTCGGCAGCCAGCTGTTGTGAGTGTGTTACCGGTTTTCTTTTGTTGCTGATTATCTGTTGCTGACTATTCGTAGCTAACTGCCTGTTATTAACTGCCTGTAGAAATCCCAAGGTGTATATGCAAAAGCTGACACTCGCTGCTTATGTGCAAAAAAGAAATGGTGTGCCAATGAGTGCAGC
>JAYRUI010000062.1:0-10033 GCA_041919175.1 Rheinheimera sp.
TCAGCGCCGAACCACCAAAACTATAAGTGTACTGACGATACGTCGGATCGTCCTGCTGGATCAGCAAGTATCGCATCATCATATCGAGTTTTTTCGCCTGAGCGCGCAGGTAAAGGGCCAGTTCTTCGGCCAAATCACCCAGTTTTGCCAGCGATTTAAGGGCAGAGCGGTCCAGCACCGCCTGTTCACTTGCCATCAGAAAAGGTTCAGGGATCATCAGTAAAAACGCATCTTCGCCGGGAAGCGACTGAGCCAGCGGTTTAATATTCGCAACTACGGCCTGCTCAATTGCAAAATAGTCATGATATTGGGCACGCAGCAGCTCTAGTTGGGACTGATCCATGGATTACCTCGGCAGGTGGCTTGTAAGCGCCACTGTTTATCTCTATGATCCCGCTACTTTATCATTATCATTCAATGAAGTCCTGAGAAAAGGATGCAACTACCAATCCCACTTTTTATCGGCTTAAGGTATAGCCAAAGCCGCAAAGGTCACGCCTTTTTATCTTTTATTACCTTGTTTTCTGTCACCGGTATTTTTTTGGGGGTGATGGCGCTGACGTTGGTGAGCTCAGTGATGAACGGTTTTGAAGGTGAACTGAAAAAACGCATTTTGGGTGTGTTACCTCATCTGGTGGTGTCCACCGAAAAATCTACCAGCCACAACTGGCCCGAAAGCTTAAAGGCACAAGATAGCCGTATTGGTCAGGTAAGCCCTTTTGCACAATCTGAAGCTTTGATCCAATCCAGTAAACAGCTGACAGGCGCATTATTGCAAGGCGTTGCCGTGGATGCTTTGCCGCAGTTTTTGCGTGATTCACTGCAAATTGGCGATTGGCAGGATTTTGGCCAAAGCCGTTATCAGGTGATGTTAGGTTCCGCCTTGGCCGATAAACTGCGGGTGCAGGTTGGCCAGAAAGTGCGGTTACTATTGCCATCAGGCGGCAATTACACACCGATGGGCTGGATGCCAAGGCAAAGGGTGTTTACCGTAGCCGGTATTTTTGACAGTGGCTCAGAAGTCGACAAAGTGGTTGCCGTGGTGCTGTTAACTGATTTACAGAAGCTGGCGCCAAAACCAGTGCAGGAGTGGCGGTTAAGTTTAACCGACCCCTTCAGTTCAGTGGCTGTTGCGCCAAAACTCTCCGCGCTGCCCGGTGTGACTCAGGTGGTGGACTGGCGGGTGAGCCATGGCAAACTGTTTTCTGCCGTTGCGATGGAAAAAGCCATGATGTGGCTGATGTTATTGCTGATAGTGGCAGTAGCGGCTTTTAATATTGTCTCGGCGCTGGTGATGATGGTCACCGACAAACAGCGCGAAGTGGCCATTCTTAAAACTCAGGGCATGACCAATAGCCAGCTGTTTCTGGTGTTTGCGGTGCAGGGCATGAGCCATGGGGTCGTGGGTGCTTTTGCCGGGGCTCTGGCTGGCGTGTTGCTGTGCTGGCAGCTCAATCCTCTGATGGCGCTGTTAGGTTTACAGCTGCTCCCTGGTATGGCCTTACCTATTGATTTACAGCCGCTGCAGGTGCTTTTTATTGTGCTGTCGGCTTTGCTGTTAACAGCACTGGCGGTGATATACCCGGCCTGGCGTGCCGTGCAAATTGACCCTGCCGAAATTTTACGGGATGAATAACTGATGTTGCGTTGTATTGATATTTGTAAAAGTTACCATGACGGCGGCCATGTCACGCCGGTGTTACATCAGGTGAATTTGTCGCTGCCAAGCCATCAGATGCTGGCCATCGTTGGTAGCTCAGGTTCTGGCAAAAGTACCTTGTTGCATATTCTGGGTACTTTAGATCAGCCCGACAGTGGTGAACTGTGGCTGGCGAATAAAAATGTCGCCACTTTAACTTCTGCAGAAAAAGCCAGATTAAGAAATGAGCAGCTGGGTTTTATTTATCAGTTTCACCATCTGCTGATGGATTTTACTGCGCTGGAAAACGTGATGATGCCGCTGCTTATCCGTGGTGAACACGCCAAAACGGCCAAGGGTCAGGCAGAACAGATGCTGGCCCGGGTTGGGCTTGGTCATCGTATCAGCCACAGACCTGGTGAGCTCAGCGGTGGCGAGCGCCAACGTGTTGCTATTGCGCGCGCTATGGTGGGTAAACCTGCGTTAGTGCTGGCTGATGAGCCAACCGGTAATCTTGATCATCAAACCGCTGAAAGTATTTATCAGCTGATGCGGGAGCTGAACCATGAGCTGGGCACCAGTTTTGTGGTGGTCACACACGACCAGCAGCTGGCAAAAAGGTTAGACCGCCAGCTCTTTATGCAAGATGGGCGCTTAGGTGAACTTCGTGGCTAGTTTGTCATGGCAATTGGCGGGCCGTTATCGCCATACCCGCAACAGCAGCGCTTTTATCCGTTTTATTTCCGCATCCTCCACCTGGGGCATTGGTCTTGGCGTGGCCATTCTGATTTTGGCTTTGTCGGTGATGAATGGCTTTGAAGCAGCGCTGAAAAACAAATTATTGTCGGTGATCCCCCATGTTGAACTGCTGGCGGTAGATAAACCCATCAATAACTGGCAGCCGAAACTGGCGCAACTGGTGAAAACACCGGGCGTGGTGACTGGCGCGCCTTTTATTCAGTCAGATGGCATGTTGCGTCTTGGCGGCAAAGTCAAAGCGGCTTCGGTGCGGGGTATTGATGCCGAGTTTGAACATGGCATCAGTAAACTGGGTGATTTTGTGCAGCAGGGGGCGCTGAATAAACTCGGTGCCAGTCAGATAGTGCTGGGGCAGGGTATTGCGACTGAGCTTTCAGCAAAAGTGGGTGACACAGTACAACTGATGTTGCCGCAACTATCAGAGCAAGGTGAGCTGGCCAGTCAGAAAAACGTCAGTTTAGAAGTGGTGGCTATTGCGGGCATTGGCGGTCAGCTTGATTACCAGCAGGTATGGGTCGATATCAACGCTTTGGGTGACTGGCTGTCATTGCCACCCAATCAGGTGGAAGGATTTGCTTTTAAAATTAACGACATCTTTCAGGCGGGTAACCTGGCGCGTGAGCTTGGCAACCAGGCGGAAGATTATGTGTATATGCTGGACTGGTTTCGCACTCAGGGCCATTTATATCAGGACATCCAGATGGTGCGCAGCATTTTGTATCTGGTGCTGGCGCTGGTGATAGCTGTTGCTTGTTTTAACATAGTGGCCACTTTAGTGATGGCGGTGCGGGAAAAAGAAAGTGACATCGCCATTTTACTGACCATGGGCACGCCGCCCACTGTGATAGTACGGGCTTTTATGTGGTTAGGCTGGCTTAATGGTGTCAAAGGCACCGCTGTAGGCGCTGTGATTGGCATTGTGCTGGCGTGGCAAATCGAAAATATTTATGCCATTGCCGGCAAGCTGTTTGGTCTGCAACTGCTTGATCCAACAATTTATTTTATCGACTATTTACCATCAGAGCTGCATTGGCAGGATATCTGCCTGACTGTGGTGGTGGCTTTACTTCTCAGCTTACTTGCTACTTTGTATCCGGCGTCACGTGCCGCCAAAGTAGAACCGGCAAGGGTGTTAGGGCAACGTTAAAGCCGGTTTCACTCAATAACAGTAAGACAGTAACAGCAAGATTGAGTTTATGCTGTGGCGGTCAGTGGCTGCCACTTTATCAAATCTTGTTAACGCTTGGCGGCTCTTGCACGCCAGCGTTGTTGGATCCGCAGGCGCCAGACCAGGTTTAGCAGCAAAGCGCCAACAATCCCCAGCACCAAACCCAACGTGATACTGCCTAATAACAGCGGCACGCCAATATCGGCTAGCTGTGCCCACAACCAGTCGCTGCTGAATTCAAATTTGATGTCTTTGGGTGTTGTGCCAAGCAGCCAGCTGCCCGTTTTGTAACCGCCATAAAATATCGGTGCTATGGTCACGGGGTTGTTGAGCCACACCAGCGCTATGGTCAGCGGCAAATGTCCACGTAACCCAATAGCCAGAAAAGCCGCCAATAACATTTGCACCGGTATCGGCAACATAGCGCAAAACAAACCCACAGCAACGGCAGCGCGGGCTGAACGTCTGGACAAGTGCCAGAGTGATGGATTCTGCAACCCGGGCCCAAACCTTTGTAACGAAGGATGTTGTTGCAGCTTGCTGCTGTCGGGAATAAAAGACTTGTACCAGGGTTTTGCCATAAACAGGCTCGTTGTTGGTTGGACTTGTGGCTGTGCTTTGTTGTTTCACAATGCAGAGACTCAGCATCTGCTGAGTCTGGTGAATAATGCTGCTTTATTTATCTGTTTTGGCGGCGCGCTGCTCGGCACGCTTACGCCAGGCTCTGGCTACACCCAGGCGCCAGAAGGTATCAATAGTGAACCAGGAGAGTACCGATACAAAACCGGCAAAAATAAAACTGCCAATTAAAAAAGGTTTACCCACAGTGCTGATACTTTCGATAAGCCACTCAGTCGTGACTTCAAAATGAATATCGTGTGCCGGTTGGCCTAAGACGAATGTTCCAATGTTGTAACAAATGTAAAAAATTGGTGCCATAGTAAAGGGGTTGGTAACCCAGCATAAAGCAACGGCAATCGGAATATTTACTCTGAACAGAATAGCCAAGGCTGCAGCGAGAATCGTTTGACCCGGCATCGGCATTAAAGCCGCAAACAAACCAGCTGCAAAAGCGCCGCGGGCCGATCTGCGGTGCAAATGCCATAAGTTGCCATCATGCAGCAGCTTGCCGAAGATCTGCATCGACTGATGATTTTTGATCGAATCAGGATCTGGTAAGTATTTCTTAATAAAGTTTTTAGCCATTACAACTTATTTACCAAATATAAACATGGAATCATTATGTTTGGGGATCCTGGCTGGCAGCCTGGGTGCTTTGTTGTTACCGTCTATCCCCGACTGGTACTGGCCCCTGAGCTTATTTCTGCTCTGCATCGCATTGCGACGCTATCTTCTGGCTGGCATTTTTTTATATCTGAGCAGCCTGAGTTTACAATTGCTCTGGCACAGCACAACCAGTCAGCAGGTGCTGGCGCAGCATAGCACAATAGTTGCCGGAACAGTTGTCAGTATTCCACAGCACTATGACGGTGGCAGCAGGTTTATATTACAGCTCAGTGAAACTGTAAAGGATAAACCACAGGCCGGAGCTGGCAGTCTGGTGCTGGTGCGGTGGTATCAGGTGCCGGTGCTGCTGCAAGAAGGGCAGCAGTGGCAACTGCCGGTAAAAATCAGAAGAGTCAGAGGATTGGCCAACCCAGGCAGCGGCTGGACTGAAGCTTCAGCTTTAGTGTCGGGTGTGGTTGCGCAGGCTGTTGTGCAAAATGACAGCAGTTTTATGCAGCGCGGGCAGCAAATCACCTTGTCGGAAAAACCACGATTAGACGCTGCTTTAGTGCGACAGTCGTCGGAAGCACCAACCGAAATTCAATATCTGGGCGCAGAGCCGTCGTTTCGCCAGCAACTGATCAATAAACTAGATTTGGTGCTGGACGATTTGCCGGGCAAACCGCTGATGTTGGCATTGACGGTCGGGGAAAGACCATTTAGCGACAGCTTGTGGTTGGGGTTACAGGCAACAGGTCTTGGGCACTTAATTTCCATTTCCGGTATGCACATAGCGCTGGTGTTTGGCTGGATGTTGTTATGTCAAAGGCTGTGGGCTTTGCTGATCCCTGGCTGGATTTGGCGTTTTAGTCTGGCGCTGGTTGCTGCGTTATTGGTTGCAGCCTTATACAGTGCTATGGCAGGTTTTGCGGTGCCAACAGTGCGGGCTTTGCTGGCTCTGGTGCTGGTGGTGCTGCTCAAACTTGTCTGGCGGCGTTGCAGCGGACGCCAGTTTAGCCTGCTGGTGGCGGCTGGTTTGTTGTTATGGCAACCCTTCTGGTTGTTAAGTCTGAGTTTCTGGTTGTCGTTGTCGGCAGTTGCGCTGGTGTTTTATCTGGGCTGGCGTTATCCGGTTGTTACTGGCAGCGCAACAGGCTTCAGGGGGATGTTGTGGCCATTTTTGCGGTACCAGCTGATTTTTTCGTTGTTGATGTTGCCGCTCGGACTGGTATTTTTTCAGGGCATAGCGCCGCTGGCGCTACTGTCCAATCTGATTTTTGTGCCCTGGTGCACGCTGCTGGTCATTCCGTTACTGCTGTTGGTTTTTCTGCTGCAATCTGTCTGCCCCTGGCCTTTAACCCTGGCATGGCAAGCCGTTGATTATGTGCTGCAACCTTTGATCTGGTGGCTGGAATATTGTGCCAACGCCAGTTGGTGGTGGACGCTGCCTGAACCGGATCTGTGGGTTTTTATCTTGTTGCTCAGTGCGATGTTGCTGTTGTTATTGCCAAGAAGCCGTCAGACGCTGCTGCTTGCTGCGCTTTTGTGTGTGCCTTTTGTCTGGCCTCTGACGGCAAAGCAGCAACCGCAGTTACACCTGATTGATGTCGGCCAGGGCACGGCTTTGTTGCTGCAGGATGGTGAACATGGTTTTTTATATGATTTTGGGCCCCGTTATGGCGCTTATAGCGCCACCGAAGCGCAGGTGATCCCTTATCTGCGTTATCAGGGTATTAAAAAACTGGATTATTTGCTGCTGAGCCATGATGACAGTGACCACAGTGGTCATCTGGCTTTGTTAAAAGCGGCCTATCCAAATGCACAGTTGGTCAGCGATGTGGCCACCGACGTTAAACCTGCGCTCAATTGCCGGCAGCTGCCCATGCAGTGGCAGCGTTTTTCGATTCAGACCTTATGGCCAGCAGGCCCGGCGGCGGCTGAGATTGGTAACAACCAATCTTGTGTGTTGGCGCTTAGGGTCAATGGCTGGTCAATATTGCTCACAGGTGACATCAATTCAGCCGTGGAGTCGAAGCTGCTTGATTTATATCCAGAACTTCGCGCTGATATGTTGTTGTTAGCACATCATGGCAGTCAGAGTTCAAATAAACTGGCTTTTTTGCAGCAGCTGCAACCAAAAATGGCCCTGAACAGTGCCGGTTTTGGCAATCATTACCAGCATCCTTCGCCCCAAACCAGAGCCAGATTGTCACTGCTGCAAATTCCGCTGTATAACACCGGAGACCTGGGGGCTTTGCGTTTATCTTTGTCAGAGCAGCAGCTTAGCTTGCAGGCGGTGAGGCCGTTACGCAGGGTAAAATGGCTGGAAAATCTGAGTACTGATGCTGAAACCGCTGCAACAACAAGGTAGAATGTCGCGGTCTTTCATTGTCAGGATGTCATTTTGTCAACACAACAGAGTTCTGCTTCTACCTTCCGGCGTCTGCTTGGTTACTTAAAACATTATCGTTTGGGCTTTCTGGTGGCCATTTTGGGCATGATTGGTTATGCCTCAGTGGACGTATTTTTCCTGTCGCAGTTTGACCAGTTTATTGACCGGGGTATCACGGAGCGGGATATGAGTTACCTCGCAATGGCGCCTTTTGTGGTGATTTTATTGTTTATCCTGCGTGGCATTTTTCATTTTGTTGCTACCTATTGTCTGAATTGGTCGGGCACCCATATTGTTAAAGACCTCCGTCAGCAGCTTTTTGAAAAAATGCTGGCGCTGCCGGTCAGTTACCATGACAAACACTCAACCGGCGAGTTGATTTCCCGTATTACTTACGACGCCGAACAAATTAAACAAGCCTCCAGTAAAGCGCTGGTGGTGCTTATTCACGAAGGCGCTTTTGTGATTGGTTTGCTGGCCCTGATGTTTTACAACAGCTGGCAGCTCTCGGCTATTTTTCTCATCATCGCGCCTGTGATTGCTGTAATCGTGTCGCAGGTGTCCCGCCGTTTCCGGCACATCAGTAACAATATGCAAGGCGCTATGGGGCAGGTAACGTCGAGCGCCGAGCAAATGCTGAACGGTCATAAAGTTATTTTATCTTTTGGTGGTAAAACGCTGGAAGCCAACAAGTTTAGCGAAGTAAATAACTCCAACCGCAGGCTGGACGTTAAACTGGAAGCAACCCGCGCCCTCAGTGTGTCAGTCATCCAAATCATTGCATCTTTTGCGCTGGCTTTTGTGATTTATCTGGCAAGCTTCCCTGAGATGCTGGATGCATTAACACCGGGCATGTTTACCGAAATCATCACCTCGATGATGCTGCTGCTCAAACCACTGAAACAACTGACCACAGTCAACAGCGATTTCCAAAAAGGCATGGCGGCAGCGGCAACTGTGTTTTCCGTGCTGGATGAAAAACCAGAGCAGGACAATGGCACTGTGGAACTTGACCGGGTAGAAGGCAATATCGAGTTCCGCCACCTGACGTTTAATTACCCCGGTCACGACAAGCAAGTGCTGAAAGATATTAACTTTATGGTAAAAGCCGGTCAGACGGTGGCTTTAGTCGGGCGCTCCGGCAGCGGTAAAACCACCATCTCCAGTTTGTTGCCCCGTTTTTATGAAGTGGAGCAAGGTGAAATTCTGCTCGATGGCATCAATACCAAAGATTGTACTTTAGACTCACTTCGTCGCCAGATCGCCGTTGTTTCCCAGCATGTTGTGCTTTTTAACGACACTATTGCCAATAATATCGCTTATGGTTTTCAGGGCGAACTCAGCAAAGAACGTTTATTGGAAGTGGCAGAAAAATCTCATGTGATGGAGTTTGCCGGCCAGATGCCCAAAGGGCTGGATACCGAAATCGGCGAAAACGGCGTGACCCTTTCCGGTGGGCAGCGTCAGCGTATCGCCATCGCCCGGGCTTTATTGCGCCAGTCGCCTGTGCTGGTGCTGGATGAAGCGACGTCTGCTTTGGATACCGAGTCTGAGCGTAAAATTCAGGCAGCACTGGATGAGCTGTTGAAAAACCGCACTAACCTGGTGATTGCTCACCGTCTATCGACTATCGAAAATGCGGATCTGATTTTAGTGATGGATCAGGGTGCTATTGTTGAGCGTGGCAATCACCACGAATTGCTTGCGCAGAACGGCTATTACGCCAGCTTATACAAAATGCAGTTTGGAGACGGTGCATGACAAGCCTGGAGCGCAGCTGGTATCAGCCTTTTGGCTGGAGCTGGTTGTTGTTACCGCTCAGTTGGGTGTTTGCGCTGTTAAGTGCTTTGCGAAGAGTCTTGTTCCGTATTGGTGTGCTCAAATCCACCCGGCTTGCAGTGCCAGTTGTGGTGGTTGGCAATATTTCGGTCGGCGGCACCGGCAAAACACCTGTGACTTTATGGTTGTGTGATTACCTGCGCCAGCAAGGCTGGAAGCCCGGTATTGTCAGCCGCGGTTATGGCGTGAAACTTAGATCGCCAGTGCTGGTTGATATACAAAAAGACAGCCCGGCAACAGTGGGCGATGAACCTTATTTATTGGCAAGCCGAAGCGGCTGCCCTGTGGTGGTGTGTCCAAACCGGGTCGCGGCAGCACAGTTATTGCTGGCAAATAGCGACTGCAACATCATCCTTTCTGACGATGGCCTGCAACATTATGCGCTTGGCCGTGACCTGGAAATTATTCTGCTGGATGGTAGCCGTGGTTTGGGCAATGGGTTGTTATTACCGGCAGGGCCGTTAAGAGAAGGGGCCTGGCGGCTAAAACATGCAGATCTGGTGTTATCGAACAGTGTTGAAAGCGCTTTTACCCCTTATACCTTTGAATTACAGCCGGAAAATGCCCGCGCTTTATTAAACGCTCAGCAGCATTTAGCGCCCGGCAGTGCTGTCACTTTAGTCAGTGGCATTGGCAATCCACGCCGTTTTACCCGAAGTGCGGCACAAATGGGTTATCACAGCACTGCGTCGCATTTTTTTGCCGATCATTATGCGTTTAAAGCGGAAGATTTTGCTGGTCTCGCCGGGCCAGTGCTGATGACCGAAAAAGATGCGGTGAAATGCCGGGGTTTTGCCCAGGCAGACTGGTTCTATTTGCCCGTTTCCGCCCGTTTACCTCAGGCCGCTCAGGATGTTTTAGCGGCCAAACTGACACAGTTGTGGAGTCGTTATGGCCTTTAATATTGCACTGTTAGACATTATTGCCTGCCCTTTATGTAAAGGCAGGCTGAAACTTGATAAAACAAATCAACAGCTTATTTGTACTTTTGACCGGCTGGCTTATCCGG
>JAYRUI010000063.1:0-9974 GCA_041919175.1 Rheinheimera sp.
AACGGACGGTTGTCTGGTGTCTTTGCGTCTGCCTAAAACCGATAACGAACTGTCGCCTGCTGATACAAGGATAAAACAGCAATGAATATTTTATTGGCGGAAGACCAGGCAATGGTGCGCGGCGCACTGGCGGCTTTGTTAAAGCTCAGCAGCGACCATCAAATCAGCGAAGCGGCCGATGGTGATGAAGCGCTGAGCCTGCTGAAACAACAACATTTTGATTTATTGCTGACCGACATTGAAATGCCGGGCCGCAGTGGTATTGAGCTGGCGGTGTGGTTGCAACAACATCAGCCGCAAGTGAAAGTGGTGGTGATCACTACTTTTGGCCGCAGTGGTTATATCAAAAGAGCGCTGGACGCCGGCGTCAGCGGTTTTTTACTGAAAGACGCGCCTGTGACAGACTTATTGGCTGCGCTGGATAAAGTTAAAGCCGGTAAAAGAGTGATCGACTCTGAACTGGCTCTGCTGGCTGTGGGGGAAGCAGACCCGTTGAATGATAAAGAACGCCGGGCTTTGCGTTTGGCGGCCGATGGTAAAAGCACAGCCGAAATTGCCGCTGCACTTTATATTGCCGAGGGCACAGCCCGAAATTGTTTATCTGAAGCCATTAGTAAGTTGCATGCCAGTAACAGGGTAGATGCTGCCCGCATCGCCCGGCAAAAAGGTTGGTTGTAACAGGCTTTACTGCTGTCAGCTGCCGGTTTGGCGCTGCACAGCTGCTGAGCTTTGCTGGCGTAATAAAGCTTCAAATTTGTCGGCGGGTAAAGGCGGGCTGCATAAATAGCCCTGGTACTGGTCACAATGTTGCTGGCGTAAAAACTCCAGTTGAGTGGCAGTTTCAACCCCTTCGGCCAGCACTTTAAAACCCAGGGTATGGGCTATGCCAATAATGGCAATGGCAATGGCCATATCGTCGTGGCTTTGTGGAATATCATCAATAAACTTTTTGTCGATTTTCAGCACATCCAGTGGAAAACGTTTTAAATAAGCCAAAGACGAATAACCAGTGCCAAAGTCGTCAATCGCAAGCCGGATCCCTAAACCCCGGAGCTGATTCAGCGTGCTAATTACTTCTTCTTCGTTTTCCATCAGGGCGCTTTCCGTCAGTTCCAGTTCCAGCGCATCTGCCGGAAAACCGGTGCTGTGCAGCGTTTCGCTGACCAGCGCTTTCATATCAAACCGTTTAAATTGACTGGGTGAAACGTTCACGGCAAGGGTAATAGGCGTCAGCCCCAATTGACGCCAGTGCTGGCCTTGCTGGCAGCTTTGTAATAACACAAAACTGCCGATGTCATTAATCAGACCACAACTTTCTGCCACCGGAATAAAGCGTCCGGGTGGGATCATTCCTTGTTCCGGGTCAAACCAACGCACTAACGCTTCAGCACCAATGATCTGACCCGTGGTGATATCCAGCTGAGGCTGATAAAACACCCGCAAATGCCCAAGCTTAATGGCTTTACGCAACCTTGCTTCCATGGTTAGCCTGTCGCGTGCCGCCTGGGTAAACTCATCGGCATAAAAAGTAAAAGTGGCGCGCCCTGCTGCTTTGGCTTTATACAAAGCTGAATCGGCGCCCTGCAGCATGTCGGCTGTATTGTCGGCATGTTCCGGATACAGGCTGATACCAATGCTGGCGCCGAGGTTCACTTCATATTCGTTGGCAAGCAACCAGGGCTGACTTAGAGCTTCAATCAGCTTTTTGGCCATCAAAGCTGCGTCTTCAGGTGCCGCCAGTTGGGGTAAAAAAATGGCAAATTCGTCGCCACCCAGCCGCGCCAGTATGTCAACGGCACGGCACTTTTGTTTTAACCGCCGGGCCACTTGTTGCAGTAACTCGTCACCATGCTGGTGACCATAACTGTCATTCACGTCTTTAAAATGGTCCAAATCCAGCATCAACACAGCGCAGTTATGTTGTTCACGTTGCGCCACTTTTAATGCCTGCTCCACAAGCTGCAAAAACAAATGCCGGTTGGGCAAGTGGGTTAATTCGTCATGGTCGGCTAAAAACGCCATTTCAGCTTCAGTAGCGCGGATTTGCGAAAGATCAGTAAAAATAGCCGCGTAGTGACTGACTTGTTGCCGCTCGTCAAACACCGCGCTAATGCTGAGTTGTAGCTGCAACAGCTCACCATCTTTACGTTTATTCAGAATTTCACCTTGCCAATAACCTTGTTCGGTTAACATTTGCCAGAGTTGTTGAAAAAACTCAGCGGTGTGGCGGCCTGAACTGAAAATACCGGGGGTTTTGCCAATCAGTTCGGCTTCGCTGTAACCAAATAACGTTTGTAGTGCCGGATTCACCGACATAATGCGTTTTTGCGTGTCGGTAATCAAAATGCCTTCCCGGCTGCTGTTAAAAACAGCGGCAGACAAACGTAGTTTTTCATCCTGCTGTTTACGTTCTGTCAGATTTAAATCCATACAAAAAATTTGTGCAGCTTTGTCCCGCAGTTTAACCACCGCATGACCGGAATATACCGGCACTAAAGAGCCATCTTTGCGTTGCAACATTAATTCGGCCGACGGAATGGGTTCGCCACTTTGCGCCATGTGTTGAACAGCCTGACGTACATCATTTTTCATCGCTGGCGGAATGATCAGATCCAGCAGGTTTTTGCCAATCGCTTCTTGTTTGCTGTAACCATAAATTTGTTCACTGGCTTTATTCCAGTAGAAGGTGGTGCCGTCAGCTTCATAACCCTGCACGGCAATTTCCAGAGTGTTGTCCAATAAAGTGCGAAAACGCAGTTCGCTGTCTTGCCACTGTTGTTCGGCCTCTTTTTGCAAACTGATATCAGCTATTTCCAGCAGCATATGGCTCAGTTGTTGGGTGCTATCCAGGATGCGGCGCAGACTGTAATCCTGCCAATAACTGCTGCCGTCCGGCCTTTGCAGCTGGCATTGGCCCCTTACCAGTTCTTCCCCATTTTTCAGCTGTGTCATTGCAGTTTGAATGTCTGCCTGTAGTTCTGTTGGATAAATGTCTGGTAAAGCTTTGCCAAGCATCTGTGCAGCTGCAAATCCAGTTAATGGCTCAACCTTTTGATTCAGATAGCTAATAATTCCATCAGGGTCACAAATCACCACCGCCACCGGGTTTTGCTCAACCGCTTTGGATAACAAATCCAGCCTGGCTTTGGCATCGCTGCGCTCGACCAAAAAGGCAGCCAGACTGACCGTAAACTGGATCAGATCGCGCTCTTCCGCATTGGGTGTGCGATTTTCCGCCGCATAAATAGCAAAAGTGCCAAGCAGGGTTTTTTGGCTGTTAAAAAAGGGCGTTGACCAGCAAGCTTTTAACCAGCTGTATGGGGCTGCCAGCTCCTGAAAATTCTGCCACAACATATCGGTGGTGATATCAGACACTATCACCGGTTGGCCAGTGGCAGCTGCGGTACCACAACTGCCATTGCCATAACGGATGGGCAGGCCGTCTACTTTGGTGTTGTAGTCCGCCGGCAAACTGGGACCGGCCGCAACCCGTAAACACTGATGAGGTAAATCTGCCAGCAAAATTGAGCATTTCAGTTGGGGCAACTGCTGTTCTACAAAATTCACCAGCTCAGTGAGTAGTTGGGAGACTGGCACATTTTCCAGCAAACGATGTAATAAATGGCTTTGCGCATGTTGTTTTAACAGCTGTTTGCGTTTTTCGCGGATATTCTGAAAACACAACACCAACACAGTGCCATCAGTTGCAGTGGGCACCGGAATAGCGCGATAAGCACAAGGGATAATGTCGCCGTTAGTGCTCAGTAACAAATCAGCTTCACCATTTTGCGGCCTGGGTTTTTCCAATAACTGAGCCAAATCCCGCCAGGTGGCTAATGCCGCTTTTTGTTTGGCAATAATGGTTAACATCGGTATGCCAAGTAGTTGATTTGCATCAGAATAACCGAGCTGAAACAGCGCTGCCTGATTTACAAAAGTGATGTCGGTGTTGCGTGAGATGCCCACGATAGCATCTCCGGTTGAGTCCAGTAATAACTGCACCTGGGCCGCACTTGCCTGCAATGCCAGCATGGCTTGTTTTTTGGCATCAATGTCTTCAATCACTGCAACAAAATAACTTTGTTCAGGCACCGGGTCCCGGTGCATCGACACCGACAGATTCGCCCAGAAATAAACGCCGTCAAAACGACGGTAACGTTTTTCCATATCGTAATGTTCAATAGTGCCGCGACTCAGCGCTGATAACTGACTCAGATCATCAGCCAAATCGTCAGGGTGGGTAATATCATGAAAACTACGCCCGACAAGCTCATCAACCGGATACTGCAACATGTCGGCAAAGTGCTGATTTAACCGGATAAAATGGCCTGTTGCGGAAACATGGGCCATACCGACGGCTGACTGTGCAAAGGTACTTTGAAACTGCTTGCTGGCAAGGGCGGCATGCCGGGCATGCTGCTGGCGCTGCCACAACAGCCAACCCAGCAACACAACACACATCAGCAATAACATCCAGCCGTTGGTCAGATGAAGTTGCTCGGCCTGAGTTTCGGACAGACTTGCACCAAAAAGCCAGACATCCAGCTCCAGCAAGTAACCAATAGCCAGCAAAATAAAACCGGCCACAGCTAAATGTGGGTAAAAGTCGGTTTGTGTTTTAAAAGGAAGTGAACTGTTTTTCCACATATTCCTTGTGTTCCCGCTACCGCTGCCCTGTTTTCTCCGCCGGTCAGCTGTGGTAAAAAAATGCTGCTGGCAGAAAAAAGCTCATTGAAACAAACTGCTGGAGTTTTGTTGTTAAGCTTAGTTCAGCGTCGTGGAATGACCAATAAAATCGGGAAATCAGGAATGGCGGGTACCATTCCTGTGGTGTGTCAGAAAGCGTAAACAAAGGTCAGAGAAGTTTGTGTATCGGTTTTTTTCTTACCCAGTGGCACATCACTGTCGTTCTGGATTAAAAATGCCGCTTTCATCTGCATTTTGCCAATCAGGCTGGCGCTGACAGACGACTCTGCGGCAGTTCTGGTGTTGTTTTCACCGTATTCCACACTCAGGGTTTGTTTAAATGAGGCCGTGGGTGAAAAAGCCCAGTTAAAGCTGGCGGCAGTGCGCAGCATTGCGCCATTTTCTGTACGATCGTCTGCTGTCTTGCCAGAAAAATAACCAGGACCCACCTCAGCGTCCAGGGTTTTATTGTCGTCCTGATATAAACGGTCGCCATAACCTACCGACACTAAACTGTATTTTTGATAAGCACCGAAGCTGTCATCCGTATAAGAGCCAAGCACATAGAGTTTGGCAAAATCGTCATCTAGTTTGTAACCACCTTTGGCTGAGACAAAAAAACGTTCGGCCGACTTTTCGGTTTGTTGATTACCATCTGCATCCGTGATTTCGTCTTCTTTAAAATAACCGCCCAGACTGTATTCATTACTCCATTGAACGAGTTCTTGTTTGCTATCAATTTTGCCGGTTACCGACGTACCCTTGGTGTTACCGGACGTCATGATGGCACCAAGTTCTGCCTGGGTAGTCCAGACTTTTGGCGCTTCTTCAGCCACAGTCAGGGTGCTGGCAAGCAACAGGGTTGTCGCAGCTACTGAAGTTTTTATTGTCATTCCTTAACCTCTCTTTTCATATGCAAGCTCATTTGGGGAAATGGGATCTCGATACCTTGTTCGTCAAAGGCGAGTTTAATTTTTTCTAACGTGTCCCAGTACACAGGCCAGTAGTTTTCAGCATCAACCCAGGGGCGCACAATGAGCTGCACCGCTGAGTCTGCCAGCGCACTGACGGCTACAACCGGTGCCGGGTCTTGCAGAATACGGCTATCGGCGCTCAGAATATTGTCCAGAATTTGTTTGGCCTGGCGCAGGTCTGAGTCGTAGCTGATGCCAATCACCAAATCAATACGACGGCGCGCTTCTGCAGAATAGTTAATAATGGCGCCACCGGTAATTTGGGAATTGGGCACAATAATTTTTTTATTGTCTCCGGTTTTAAAAATGGTCTGAAATATATCTACACGTTCTACCACACCACTGATACCGGCCACGTCCACCATGTCACCGGCTTTAAAGGGCCGGAAAATAATAATTAACACGCCAGAGGCAAAGTTCGATAGAGACCCCTGTAAAGCCAGTGCTATCGCCAAACCGGCCGCACCTAAAATGGCAATAAAAGAGGTAGTTTGTACACCCAGATGCGACAGGGCTATTAGCGCCACTGCAATTAAAGCGCCGGCGTAAACAATACTGGATAAAAATGACACCACAGCTTTGTCTACTTTTCTCAGCAGCAGCGCTTTGCTGACCAAGCGGGCTGCACCCAATGCCAGCCAACGGCCGATATAAAAAATAACAAGCGCAACTAACAGATTAAACGCGGAATGCAGTAAAAAATCCTGATTTTTACTGAGGTAACTCAACACTTGATCAAACAAAATAAAACTCCTTAAAACAGAGGGACCATCAACTGGCAAACATCAGCTATGCCATTGATCTAAACTCAAATATCATAACCTGTTATGGTATTTTTGCCTGTGGGTTGATAGTACCTTTGTTGCATGAACAGCGGGTGAAGCAGGGGCAACAAACCCTATATCCGGAGAAAACAGTGGATTTAGCCAGACTACAACAACAGCTGAACAGTGGCCGTCAGACACCGCTGGAGCAGTGGCATCCACCTTTTTGTGGTGATATGCCCATTTTTATTAACCGCGATGGTCAGTGGTTTTATCAGCAAAGCCCGATAGGTCGTATTGAGTTGGTGCGGTTATTTGCGTCAGTGTTACAGCGCAAAAACGGCGATTATGTTTTAACAACGCCGGTAGAAGAAGTCAGGATCCAGGTTGCTGATGCGCCTTTTGTGATTGTCGACTGGTTATGGCAGGGGTCTGATAACGGCCCTTTATTGCAGCTGACCGATAATCTGGGTTATCAGCATCTGGTGAATGACAACAGGCCGGTGCTGCTGCAAGCTGAGCCTGGATCCGCTTTGTTGTTGCCCTATCTGCAATTGCCCAGGGGCCTGAGCGCCAAGTTCAGCCGTGCGGTGTTTTACCTGCTGGCAGAGCAAGCACAGCTGGTGATGCTGGATGGTGCACCTCAGCTGGTGCTGCAAAGTGGCAGTTATCTGTTTAGCCTGGGGTTCGCCTGCGAAGATGCAGACTAAATCACTTTGGAATAACGTTCTGTACTATTGAGCAAATACGCATCAAAACAGGCCGCTATCACCCGCACCCATGGGCGACCTTGGGGTGTCACTGTCAGCACATTGCCTTGCCAGCACACTAAATTATCTTTTTCACATTCAGCCAGCTGCAACAGGCTTTGCTGAAAGTACTGACTAAATTGCAGCTGCCATTTATCGGCAAAAGCAGCGATGTCGAGGCGGAAATTACACATCAGGCTGGCAATCAGATCGGCGCGGACTAAATCGTCTCTGCTCAGGCTCATGCCTTTGTCGATGCTATTGCCTTTAGTGTCGATGTCGCGGTAGTACTGATTTAAATCTTTTTGTTGTTGCCAGATTTCGCTGCCGACCTGGCTGATGGCTGAAACACCAAGTCCAAGCAAAGCGTCGGCGTTGTCTGTGGTATAACCCTGAAAATTACGTTGTAACACGCCCTGTTGCTGCGCCAGCGCCAGGCTGTCGTTTGCTTTGGCAAAGTGGTCCATGCCAATGGCCAGGAAACCCGCCCGCTGTAGTTTTTCCACCGACAGCGCCAATAACGCCAGTTTTTCGCGGCCGTCGGGCAAGGCCTCTGTTGGAATTTTACGTTGTGCGGCAAAACGTTCAGGTAAATGGGCGTAACTGAACAACGAAATACGGTCCGGGTTGAGCTCCACCACTTGTTCAAGGGTTTGGGCAAAACTCTTTGTATGTTGAAATGGCAGGCCGTATACCAGGTCCAGATTCACTGAGCTAAACCCCAGTATTTTTGCACCAAGCACCAGTTCCTGTACCAGGGCAAAACTCTGCTCGCGGTTGATGCTTTGTTGTACTTTGGCATCAAAATCCTGCACGCCAAAACTAACACGACTAAAACCAAGCTCACGCAGTAACGCCAGTTTTTTTAAATCACAGCTGCGCGGGTCTATCTCAATACTGAGGATTGCATCAGAGGCAAACTGAAAATGTTGCCGCAGCTGTTGCATCATCAGTCGCAGCTGTGCTTCGTCCAGAAAAGTTGGCGTACCTCCACCAAGATGCAGCTGACTGACTTGCTGATGCGTTGTTGCCTGCTGGTAAAACGCCATTTCTTGTTGCAAATAAGCCAGGTAGCGGTCGGCTTTGCTCTGATCGCGGCTGATCACTTTGTTGCAGCCACAGTAATAACAAAGCTGCCGGCAAAAAGGCAGATGCAAATACAGGCTTAAATTTGGACCGCTCTGGCGTAAGGCGTTCAGCGCTTTTTCAGCGGCATAACCGCTGCGCAGCAACAGCGCAGTTGGGTAAGAAGTATAACGCGGCCCTTTCACGTTATATTTTTGAATCAGAGCTTCGTCCCAAATCATAGTGTTCATATCGCATTCGCCAAAGTGGTACTGGCGACATCATAGCTGCTGTGATTTAGTAGGCTTTGATCCAACACAACTTCACGACAAGTTGATGATAACAACAAGCAGGCGCTGAGCTTGCGACAACCCGGGAACACCAATGAAAACCTCAATCAATAAAACATGCAGCATCATTTGCAGTGCTTTGTTGCTGCCGGCTATGGCGCCTGCAGCTACTTTAATTCATGCAGGCAGTGTGATTACTGCTGAAGGCTCACAAGTATTAAAAAACCAGACACTGGTGGTTGAAGCAGACAAAATCAGCGCTATTGAAGCGGGTTTTCGCAGCCCGGCTAATGGGGATGTGGTGGTGGATTTAAAAAATCACACTGTCATGCCTGGTTTGATGGATATGCATACCCATTTCTCTTACCAGAGCAGCCCAACAGCTTATAGCGAAGGGTTCACCATGAATGAAGCTGATGTGGCGCTGCGTGGTGCTACTTATGCTGAAAAAACGCTGTTGTCCGGTTTTACCACGGTGCGTGAATTAGGTGACAGCCACCATGTCAGCACTGCGCTGCGTAAAGCGATAGATGCGGGTTACACCAACGGGCCCCGCATTTTTACCGCTGGTAAATCTATTGCAACCACAGGCGGCCATGCGGATCCAACCAATGGGGTTGCTTATTATCGTATGGGTGACCCAACGCCGGCTGATGGTGTGATCAATGGGGTGGATGACGCCCGCAAAGCGGTGCGGCAACGTTATAAAGAAGGTGCAGATTTAATTAAAATCACCGCCACGGGTGGTGTGCTGAGTGTGGCCAAAAGCGGCATGAATGCCCAGTTTAAAGATGACGAGCTCAAAGCCATAGTCGATACCGCCAAAGATTATGGTTTTACCGTGGCCGTGCATGCCCATGGTAAAGAAGGTATGGAGCGCGCCATCAAAGCAGGTGTCAGTTCAATTGAACACGGCACCTTTATGGACGACAACACCATGAAGCTGATGAAACAACATGGGACTTATTTTGTACCTACCATCAGCGCCGGCAAATATGTGGCTGAAAAAGCCAAAGTGCCGGGTTTTTTTCCTGAGATGGTACGGTTAAAAGCTGCGGCTATCGGGCCTTTGATCCAACAAACATTCGCCCGTGCTTATAAAGCCGGAGTCAAAATTGCGTTTGGTACAGACGCTGGCGTAGGTATGCATGGCGACAACTGGCAGGAGTTTGTGTTTATGACCGAAGCCGGTATGCCCGCACTGGCCGCTATTCAAAGTGCGACTATTGAAGGTGCCCGCCTGCTGGGTGTTGAACAGACATTGGGTAGCCTGAAAGCCGGCAAAATTGCTGACATTATTGCAGTGCCGGGAGATCCATTGGCTGACATTCAACTGATGGGGAAAGTGAACTTTGTTATGAAAGCCGGTGTGGTTTACAAACAATAGCAGTGCTTGTTGCCGGTTTGATTGATCGCTGCTGGATTGCTGAGCCAATCACAGCAAAG